>NZ_CAISIQ010000152.1 GCF_903885465.1 uncultured Nevskia sp. | reverse complement strand
TGCTTGGCCAGCGCCGTGGTGATCTGGCCGACCATGTTCGGCACGTTGGCATTGACGATGGTCAGGCGCTGCTTGCCCGGCAGCAACGGCATCACCGCTTCCGGGAAGTTCACGGAGTTGCGGACATTGCCGGTTTCCAGAAATTCGCGCAGCTGATCGGCGACCATGATCGCGCAATTGTCTTCGGCTTCGCCGGTCGAGGCACCGAGATGCGGGGTGGCAATGACTTTCGGGTTGCCGGCCAGCTTGTTGCTCGGGAAATCGCAGGCATAGGCCTGCAGCGCGCCGCTCTTGAGGCCGACAAGCACCGCGTCCTCGTCGACGATTTCGGCGCGCGCGAAGTTCAGCACCACGCCCGGCTTCTGCATCAGCTCGATACGTTCGGCATTGATCAGGCCACGGGTCACGTCGAGCAGCGGCACGTGTACTGAGATGAACTGCGATTTCGACACCAGATCGTCCACCGACAGCGCCTGGATCACGCCGGAATTCAGCTGCCAGGCGTTCTGCACGGTCATCGCCGGATCGAAGCCATAAACCTTCATGCCGAGATCGAGCGCAGCGTTGGCGACTTTCACACCGATCGCGCCGAGGCCGATCACGCCCAGGCTGCGGCCCGGCAATTCCATGCCGACGAAGTGCTTCTTGCCATCCTCGACCAGCTTGTGCAGTTCCTCATCGGTGCCGCTCAGCCCTTGCACGAACGCGATTGCCGGCGCGATGTTGCGGGCGGCGAGCAGCATCGAGGCGAGCACCAGTTCCTTGACCGCGTTGGCGTTGGCGCCCGGCGCATTGAACACCGGCACGCCACGCTTGCTCATCGCGACAACCGGGATGTTGTTGGTGCCGGCACCGGCGCGAGCAATCGCCTTGACGCTGGCCGGGATCTCGACCTTGTGCAGATCCGCCGAGCGCAGCAGCAGCGCGTCAGGCGCTGCGATGTCCGACGCGACTTCATAGCGCGCACGCGGCAGGCGCTCGAGGCCGAGCACGGAGATATTGTTCAGCGTCTTGATCTTGAACATTTTTATTTATTTGACTGTCGTCGACACGCCATCCGTGGCTTGGCGTCCACTCCTCATCCAGCACCTGCCCGGCCAATCCATGGCCGGGCGTTCAGCCTGCTGCGAGCAATGCTCGCAAAGCCGCAGGCTTCACCCCTTGGTCCGCACGAATTCCTTCATGTAGTCGACCAGCACCGCGCAGCCGGCTTCCGGCATCGCGTTGTAGATCGATGCGCGCATGCCGCCGACGGCGCGATGGCCCTTCAGACCCGGCAGGCCTGCTTTCGCCGCACCCTTCAGGAAATCGGCATCGAGATTGGCGTCGGCCAGGGTCCAGACCACGTTCATCCAGGAACGATCAGCCTTGGCGACCGGGTTCGCATAGAACGGCTCGCTGTCGATGTAGTCGTACAGCAGCGATGACTTGCGGTGGTTGCGCTCACCGATCGCTGCCAGACCACCTTCCGACTTGATCCACTTGAACACCAGGCCGGACACGTACCAGGCGAAGGTCGCCGGCGTGTTCAGCATCGACTCGTTCTCGCTGACCGACTTGTAGTCGAAGATCGATGGCGCCACCGGGTTGCAGGTGCCGAGCAGATCTTCTCGAACGATCACGAAGGTGATGCCGGCCGGGCCGGCATTTTTCTGCGCGCCGGCGTAGATCAAGCCGAACTTCGAGACATCGAGCGGCCGTGACAGGAAGCTCGACGAGAAGTCGGCCACCAGCGGTACAGAACCCACGTCCGGAACGGTCTGGAACTCCACGCCTTCGATCGTTTCGTTCGGGGTGTAGTGGACGTAGGCGGCGTTCGGATCGAGCTTCCAGCCATCGCGAGCCGGCACGTGATTGAACTTGTCCGGCTTGGCGGCGGTGTTCGCCTTGCCGTACTTCGCGCATTCCTTGACCGCTTTCGCGCCCCAGGCACCGTTGACGATGTAATCCGCCGCCTTGCCGTTCAGCAGGTTCAGCGGCACGGCCGCGAACTGGGCAGTCGCCCCGCCCTGCATGAACAGCACCTTGTAATTGGCCGGCACGCCAAGCACTTCGCGCAGATCGGCTTCGGCTTCGGCGGCGATCGACATGAACGGCTTGTCGCGATGGGACATTTCCATCACCGACATGCCGGTGCCGTGCCAGTCGAGCAGTTCGTCACGAACCTGTTCGAGCACTGGAACGGGCAGTGTCGCCGGGCCAGCGCTGAAGTTAAATACTCTCGTCATTTCAATGATCTATTGGTAGTAGTTAATGTAAATTCCGACGCATTCAGGCGTCCGGAGCGTCGTCCGTCGCGCTGCTTTCAGGTGCATCGGCCGCTGGCGGCACATTACTGTCGTCAACGATGTCGACCTCGGCCACCTCTGGCTCCGGCTCGATCCGGTCAAGCCCAACCAGACGATCACCCTCGCTAGGCCGTGCCACACGCACACCCTGGGTGTTGCGACCCAGCTGCTTGACCTCGCTGGCCTTGACTCGGATCAGGTGGCCGGCGTCGGAGATCAGCATCAACTCGTGGCGATCGTTGATGTCGAGTGCGCCGAGCAGCCTGCCGGACTTCTCCGACAGCGCCTGAGCGATCACGCCCTGGCCGCCGCGACCGCGCAGCGGGAAGCCGGCGATCGGCGTGCGCTTGCCGTAGCCGAATTCAGAGACGGTGAGGATGTCGCCTTCCTGGGCGACGATCAGCGCGATCAGCTTGGCGCCGCTGGCGATCGGTTCGGCGGCGGTTTCTTCACGGTCCGCTTCGACCGTCGCCGTATCGTCATCGTCGCTGGCGCCGGACTTCACGATCAGGCGCATGCCGCGCACGCCGGTGGCGCCGCGACCCATCGGGCGCACGTCCTTTTCGTTGAAGCGGATCACCCGGCCGGCGTCGGAGAACAGCAGCACGTCGCTTTCACCCGAGGTCAGCACCACGCCAACCAGTTCGTCGTCGACTCGCAGATCGACGGCGATGATGCCAGCGGTGCGTGGACGCGAGAAGTCTTCCAGCGGCGTCTTCTTGGCCGTACCGCCGCGCGTGGCCATGAACACGTACTGGCCGGTGTCAAAGCGCTTGATCGGCAATGCCACGCTGATCCGTTCGCCATCTTCCAGCGGCAGCAGATTGTTGAACGGCTTGCCCTTGGCGCCCGAGCCGCCGGTGGGCAGTTCGAACACGCGCAGCCAGTACATGCGGCCGCGCGAGCTGAAGCAGAGCAGCCAGTCGTGCGAATGGGCGACCCAGACGCCGTTGACGTAATCGTCCTCCTTGGTCGCCGCCGCAGTACGGCCACGGCCGCCGCGCTTCTGCACCTGGTACTCGGACAGCGGCTGCGCCTTGACGTAGCCGGCCTTGGACAAAGTCACCACCATGTCCATCGGCGTGATCAGATCTTCGCGGTTCAGATTGAGCGCGAAATCGGTGATCTCGGTGCGACGCTCGTCGCCGAAGTTGTCCTTGACGTCGAGCAGCTCGGCCTTGATCACGCCGAGCAGGCGCGGCTCGGACGCGAGGATGTCCATGTAGTCGAGGATGGACTCGAGGATCGCGCGGTACTCGTCGTGGATCTTGTCCTGCTCGAGGCCGGTGAGGCGCTGCAGACGAAGATCGAGAATTGCCTGAGCCTGGAGATCGGACAGCCGATAAAGGCTTTCCGGCCCCAGTGCCGCGCCGCTGACGACCTGCATGCCGAACTGGCTATCGAGGCCGAGCGGACGCGACGCATCGGCGCGCGACAGCATGTCGGCGACTTGCCCGGCTCGCCAGTCGCGGCCCATCAGCCCGGCCTTGGCTTCGGCGGCGTTCGGCGAGCGACGGATCAGTTCGATCACTTCGTCGATGTTGGCCAGCGCTACCGACAAGCCTTCAAGGATGTGGGCGCGGTCGCGTGCCTTGTTGAGAAGGAACTGCGTGCGCCGCGTCACCACTTCACGGCGATGACGCAAGAAGATTTCCAGGAGCTGCTTAAGCCCCATGGTCTTCGGCTGACCGTCATCGAGCGCGACCATGTTGATGCCGAACACGGTCTGCAGCTGGGTCTGCTGATACAGGTTGTTGAGCACCACTTCGGCGTTCTCGCCGCGGCGCAGCTCGATGACCATGCGCATGCCGTCCTTGTCGGACTCATCGCGCAGATCGGTGATGCCTTCGATCTTCTTTTCCTTGACCAGCTCGGCGATCTTTTCGATCAGCCGCGCCTTGTTGACCTGATACGGAAGCTCGGTGGTGACGATCGCCTGACGATCGCCGCCGCGCTCGAAGTCCTCGAAGTGCGTGCGGGCGCGCAACACGATGCGGCCACGGCCGGTTTCGTAAGCTTCCTTCAGGCCCGCGGCATCGAGAATCAGGCCGGCGGTCGGGAAATCCGGTGCCGGCACCAGCTTCATCAGCGCGTCGAGATCCATGTCCGGGTTCTCGATCAGCGCCACGCAGGCGTCGATCACTTCGGACAGGTTGTGCGGCGGGATATTGGTCGCCATGCCGACTGCGATGCCGCTCGAACCATTGACCAACAGGTTCGGGATGCGCGTCGGCAGCACCGCCGGTTCGTGCTCGGAACCGTCGTAGTTCGGCACGAAATCGACGGTGTCCTTGTCGATGTCGGCGACCAGTTCCATGGCGATCTTCGACATGCGCACTTCGGTGTAGCGCATCGCCGCCGGGCGATCGCCGTCCACCGAGCCGAAGTTGCCCTGACCGTCGACCAGCATGTAGCGCAGCGAGAACGGCTGCGCCATGCGGACGATGGTGTCGTAGATCGCCGTATCGCCGTGCGGATGGTACTTACCCATCACGTCGCCGACGATGCGCGCCGATTTCCGGAACGGCTTGTTGTAGTGATTGCCCTGATCGTTCATCGCGTACAGCGAGCGGCGATGCACAGGCTTCAGGCCATCACGGGCGTCAGGGAGCGCTCGGCCGACGATCACGCTCATCGCGTAATCGAGGTAGGAGCGCCGCATCTCGTCTTCGAGATTGACGGACAGAACTTCTTTGGCGAAATCAGTCATTCGTAGAGTGTTCTGAATGCGGTTTTAGGAGCACCGGCTCAGGATTCACACGATGCGGGGGCCGATGATTCGTGGCCGTGGTCGTCATCGGAAAGCCTGCGGGCGGGCTGCCAATTGAGACCAGCATTTTAGCAGTTCACGCTCCGCAAGGCCCGCATTTGCCGCCTGCGACGCGACACGGGATATCCCGTCAGGGGGAAAGGGGTGCGGAGCTGCGCGCCGAAACGGGCGTCAGGATCAGCGAATCGCGCGTTTCAGGGCTTCGCGGATGATCTGATCGGTGCTCATGCCCTCCTTGTGCACGGCATCGGTCAGCTTCTGCGCCTCCGGCGGTTTGTAGCCCAGCGACTCCAGCGCGGCGCGCGCTTCGGACATCGGACTGGCCGGAATGCTCACGCCTGAGGCGTTCAGCATGCCTAGATCGCCCGGGCCGCCAGCACCGGCCTTGTCGCGCAGTTCGATGACGATGCGCTCGGCGGTTTTCTTGCCGATGCCCGGCAGCTTGACCAGCCGGCCGGTCTCTGCCGCACGGACCGCCGCCCAGAAATCGTCGACGCCGATGCCTGACAGGATCGCCAGTGCCAGCTTCGGGCCGATGCCGGTGATCTTGATGATCTCGCGGAACAGGTTCTTCTCAGCCTGGCTTGCAAAGCCGAACAGCAGATGAGCGTCCTCGCGAACCACCAGATGGATCTGCAGCACCACCGCTTCGCCAATCGCCGGCAGCTTGAAGAAGGTCGACATCGGCGCTTCGATCTCGTAGCCAACGCCATGCACGTCGAGCAGCAACAGCGGTGGCTGCTTGGCGATCAGGGTGCCGCTGAGTCTGCCGATCATGTTGAGAGGCCGTTCATCGTGGAGAAGGAGTCCGGGGCTTTGCCACCACCGCATTGCCCCAGGCGCCACGCAGCGCTTCGCCGGTCTTGATCACCGTGCCGCGAACGTGGGCATGGCAGAGCGCGACGGCAAGCGCATCGGAGGCATCGGTGGGTGCTGCTTCCGGCAGATTCAGCAGGATCTTGATCATGTGCTGCACCTGCTGCTTTTCGGCGCGGCCATTGCCGACCACGGCGGACTTGATCTGCGCCGGCGCGTACTCGGCCACCGGCAAGTCCGCGAAAGCCAGTGCGCAGATTGCCGCCCCGCGCGCCTGCCCGAGGATCAGCGCACTCGAAACATTGCGATTGACGAACACTTCCTCGATCGCCGTTTCCTGCGGCTGATACTGGCGGATCACCTCGCCCACTTCCTTGAAGATGCGCAGCAGCCGCGCCGGCAGTTCACCGGCTTCCAGATGAATGCGGCCGTGATCGATGCAGCGCGAGCGATTGCCGCCGTGTTCGATCACGCCCCAGCCGGTGATGCGCGAGCCGGGGTCGATACCGAGGATGCGGATCGGCGCGCTGGCGGACACTCTCAGGTCGGGAGGTCAGCGTTGTGATGCACGTCCTGCACGTCGTCCAGCTCTTCGAGACGATCGATCAGCTTGGTCAGCTGGGCGGCGGCCTCGCCATCGAGTGCGGCACGCGTTGCCGGGCGCATCAACACGTCCGAATCGATCGGCGTCAGGCCAGCTTTCTCGAGCGCGCCCTTGACTGCCAGATAAGCCTCGGGCGTGGTCAGCACGTCGACGAAGCCGTCGTCGCTCTGCACGTCGTCGGCGCCATTCTCGAGTGCGATTTCGAGAATCTTTTCCTCGAGTGCGGCGTCATCGCGAATGTCGAAGATGATCTCGCCGGTCTTGGTGAACTGGAAGGCCACCGAACCGCTGGTGCCGAGATTGCCGCCGTTGCGGCTGAACGCGGCACGCACGTCGGCGACGGTGCGCGTCGGGTTATCGGTCATGCAATCGACCATCACCGCGACACCGCCCGGGCCATAGCCTTCGTAGCGGATTTCGACGACCTGCTCGGTGGCGCCCTCGCCAGTGCCACGCTTCAGGGCACGTTCGATCGTGTCCTTGGTCATGTTGGCGGTCAGCGCCTTGTCGATCGCCAGCCGCAGACGCGGATTCGCGTTCGGATCACCGCCGCCGGCACGGGCCGCGATGGTGATTTCACGAATGAACTTGGTGAATTTCTTCGCCTTGACGGCGTCGGTGGCGTTCTTGCGCCCTTCGATGCTTGGACCACGCCCCATGATCTGCTCCTGTGTATCGTCCCGACAGGCACTGCGCCAGTCATGGCGCGGGCTGTCCTAACAAGATCTACCTTTTCTTGTTGGCGGAGTGGATCGCGTGGCCGTCCACCGCCAGTGCGGCTTCATGGAAGGTTTCCGACAAGGTCGGATGGCCGTGCATGGTCATCTGGATGTCCTGCGTGGTCGCCGCGAATTCCAGCGCCAGCACCGCTTCGGCACACAGCTCGGAGACATACGGACCGATCATGTGGACGCCGAGCACGCGGTCGGTCTTGGCATCGGATACGAACTTGACCTGGCCGGCGATCGATTCCAGCGCGCGAGCACGGCCGTTGGCGGCGAATGGACTGGAGCCGACCTTGACCTCATGGCCGGCAGCCTTGGCCTGCTCTTCGCTCAGGCCCACCCAGGCGATTTCCGGATTGGTGTAGATCACCGACGGAATCGCGTTGTAGTTGACCTCGGACTTCTCGCCGTGCAGCTGCTCGATCAGCACCACGCCTTCCTCGATCGCCTTGTGCGCCAGCATCACGCCTCCGGTGACATCGCCGACGGCATAGATGCCGGCAGCCGAGGTCTTGTAATTCTTGTCGATCTTGACGAAACCACGCTCATCGAGCGCAACGCCAGCAACATCGGCACCGAGCTTGTCGGTGAACGGACGGCGGCCAACGGCGACGATCAGCTTGTCGAAGGTTTCCTTCTTGGTTTCGCCGTCCTGCTCGTAGGTCACGGTGACATCGGTCTTGCCCTTAGCCACGGCACTGACCTTGGCGCCAAGGCGGATGTCGAGACCCTGCTTGGTGAACTGGCGCAGCGCTTCCTTGGAGATCGCTGCATCGACCATCGGCAGGAAGCCCGGCAGCGCTTCGAGGATCACGGTCTTGGCACCGAGGCGCGACCAGACGCTGCCCAGTTCCACGCCGATGACGCCGGCGCCGATGATGCCGAGGCGTTCCGGCACTGCCGAGAAATCAAGCGCGCCCCAGCTGTCGACGATCT
Organism: uncultured Nevskia sp.; assembly: GCF_903885465.1. Lineage (GTDB taxonomy): Bacteria > Pseudomonadota > Gammaproteobacteria > Nevskiales > Nevskiaceae > Nevskia. Next base: position 4,640 of record NZ_CAISIQ010000152.1, on the reverse strand, counting down.
TGTCGCCATCGAACGGCGCGATCTTCTTCAGCTCGACCGGTGCCGAGCCGGTGGCGATCAGGATGTGCTTGGCCTTGTAGGTGGTGGCCACGCCGTCATGGGTGGTGACCTTGACCTGGCCGTTGCCGAGCAGCTCGCCATGACCGAAGACGCCGGTGACCTTGTTGGCCTGGAACAGCAGCTTGACGCCACCGGAGTTGGCCTTGGACACGGCCATCTTCCGTTCCTGCATCTTCTTCAGATCGAGCACCGGCGTACCGACGCCGATACCGTGGATCGCGAATTCGTGGCCGGCCTTGTGGAACAGCTCGGACGATTCCAGCAGCGCCTTCGACGGAATGCAGCCGGCGTTCAGGCAGGTACCGCCGAAGCTCGGCGTGTTGTCACGGTTCAGCCAGCTGTCGATGCACAGAGCCTTCATGCCGAGCTGCGCTGCGCGTATCGCGGCCGGGTAACCGGCGGGACCGCCGCCGATAACGATGAGATCGAAGGATGCTTCGGGGGAGTCGCTCATGATCGCGGAATTCCAGGCTGGTTCGGGGCGGCTTGACAGCCTGCAGCGCTGTTGCGCGCGGGTCTGAAAAGGCGCGTTACTTTATCGCAAGGGCACGATCGTCCGGGAAAATCCGGGAAAAAACTTTCGCCGGAGGACTTGGCAAGGGCTCAAGCCTCGAGCTTCGCTGCCTCGCGATTAAGTGCACCAGCACCGGCAATGAGGCAGCGGAACAGACCTTTGATCTGGCCGTGTACGGTATCGATCGGCGGACGCTCCTTGGTCATCAGCCATTCAATCATCAGTTCTCGGATCGCACCGATCAGCGCCATGCTGCTGTGCCAGTAATCGCCTGGCGGCAGGCCGCCAGCGTCCACCAGCTGCCGCGTAAACAGGTTGAGGATGGTCGCGAACTCGTGCACGGCATGACGGCGGCGCTCGAACATATCGCTACTGACACCGATCACCTCGACGCAGAGGATGCGGGTGCGTCGGGTATCGACGGTGCAGCTTTCGACGAAGGCGTCGATGGCCGCGAACATCAGTTCCTCGATCGTCTTGCCACGCACCTGCAAGGCCTTCATGACCGTGGCACGCGTTTCCAGATTGATCTGCTCGTACAGCGCGATCAGCACGGCTTCGCGGGAATCGAAGTGCTCGTAGAAATGCCGCGTGGTGACCTTGGCGGTGGAACACAGCAGTTCGATCGGGGTACGGGAAAAGCCGCGCTCGGAGAACAAGCTCAGTGCCGCATCGAGCAGGCGTTGGCGACGTTCGGCAGCCAGCTGCTCGGCCGTGCGGCCAGCGTAGCCGCGACGCTTGCTGACCACGGTGCCGACTCCGGCAGCTGGCACACTCGCTGCCACCGTTGCATCCCCTTGCTTCAAAGCCATGTGCACTCCTGAACCCGCCAGGCAACCGCAAAGCAGCCGCCGAACGCTAATGTATTAATGCGGGGGTTTTATCAGGATTTTCATTTTTTCGCATTGATTCCGTAAAAATCAAATTCACTTGGTCAGGCTGCTGTCACGAATTCCAGCGTCAAGGCTGATCGCAGCTTCATCCACGCTTCATGCTTTCCCAGCCGATAAACAGACCGGGAAGATATGGAAACTTGAAGCAGAAGATTTCCAACTGATCCGCCGAGCAGTTTCACCGATCGTGAACACCCGCGCCTTCAAGGCGGGCTGATCCGCACCCGGCGGATCAATCGCGTCACATCGCCATCCTGCGAACGCACGGCGGTCTCAGGTCGAGCCATCAACAGCTTGAGCCCCGCTGGCGGCAGCCCGGCACTGCGATCGAAGAGCAGCGCTTCCACCGGTGCTGCACTCGGCAGCGTGAATGCCAGGGTGACGCCATCCGGGTTCAGCGCGTGATCGCTGATGCAACGCCAGCCGGCGCGCCGCGTTTCGAGTGCTTTCAGGGTTCTGGTGTCCGGTTCAGGAAGCCGGTGACCACCGAGCACGAGCCGAGTCGGAGCACTGCCGGGCGGCCAGCACAGGCTGATCGAGTTGGCACCGCGCGGCGACTGCAATCGAGCCTCGTAGCGCAAGCCTCCGCCGTCGGCGGAGGTGCCGAGCAGGTGCAACGCGGGCGCAGGCAGCCCGACTTCGGGGGCATCGGCACGCCAGACCTGACCGCGGCTCCACGGAAACACCGGCGTCGGCCTGGGACTGAACACAGCCGTAGAAGCAAGCTCGGGCGGCAACACGCCTGAATCTGGTCGTGCCAGCCATTCGGCAGCTCCGCGATCAGTATCCAGCAGGTATTCGAGGTTGAGGCGCTGCGGCGAGGCCTCGCTGTACATCGGCAACCAGGCTGCGATCGCCGAGGAAACGACTGCCGTTGCCAAGGCTGCCGCCAGCAGGCTGCGCTGTAACCAGACGCCGGCCGATCCGATCAGTCCAAGCAGCGGCAGATAGACCCAGACCAGCAAGGCAGCGGCGACGATCAACGCATCCGGCCCCAGGCTTTGATGCAGGAAGCCGATGGTGGGAACGAAGACGCTGGTCGCCACCAGCGCGGCCATGACCAGCGCCAAAGTCAGCGCCCGATCACTGCCCTGCCGACTCAGTGCCGCAGGCCCCGCAACCAGCAGCAACACGATCAAGGGCAGCTGGAAGGCGAATCCCAGCCCTGGCAAAAGCATCGCACTGGCGAGCGTGGCCAAGCTCAGCAGCAGACCGGTTGCCGACCACCCTGCGGTCAGACCAACGCGGGTTTTCAGCAAGCGCGCGACGATCGACAAGGCCAGCGCGGCCAATGCCGCGCTGGCGATATCGAGCGGCAGCGGATGTGCGCTCCAGTGATAGCTGGCAGCCGCCGGCGGTATTGCTGAAACGCTACGCAGCGTCAGCAGCAGCATCCAGCAGGCGAGCGCCGCCAGCAGCATGGCCAGGATCGAAGCCGCCGTCGCCAATGCCAGTTCGCGCAAGCCCAGTCGACGACGGCGCAGCTGCACACCAACGAAGAGCGCCCAGACCAGCGCGCTGCCGGCCGCGATCGGCACGGCCAACGCCGCCGGCCAGGCCAGCAGACGCTTGGCGAACAGATCGACATACACCGCGTCTCCCGCTGGCGCCATGCCGGAGGTTTCGCCGGCCGGCAACGGCGCTTCGGCAAGCGCCATCAGCATCGACAAGGCGTTGTCGCCGTGATGTTGCAAGCTGTCCCGCGACAGGTTCGCCAGGCTGTCGCGAGGCGTGTGGTAGTGCTGCACGTTGCCAGTCAGCGCGAAGTTGTAGCCCTCCCAACCGGCGGCCTTGAACACGGTGAAATCGGTATCGTTCGGCAACAGCTGGTAGGCGGTGTAGTAGATCGAGTTGGTGATCGGCCGCGCGACGCTTCCCTGATACAGCGCCATCGCCCAGGCGTTGTGCCGGCCGGTTTCGAACATGAAGCTCGGGCCATCGTTGCCGCGCGCTTCGAGGTTCACCGCCGCGCGTACTTCCTTGGCCCAGGGATGCTCATCGACGAACACCCGCGCGCCGAGCAAGCCGGTTTCTTCGCCCTCGGTGATCAGCAGCAGCACGCTATGCCGCGGCTGCGGCTGGCCGGCTTTCAGCAGACGGGCGATCTCCAGCACCGTCGCCACGCCGATGCCGTCATCGGCCGCGCCAGGCCCGGCGCCAACGGAGTCGTAATGCGCGGTCAACGCCACCGCCGAGCCGGCCTCGCGGCCATCGAGCCGCGCGACGATGTTCTCGACCAGCGCGCAGTCGCCCCATTCATCGCAAGAGCGGCCGGTCTGGATCTCCGGCGCGTAGCCCAGACTGATCAGCCTGGCGACGAGGCGGTCGCGCACCGCGTAGTTCGCCGCGCTGCCAGTCGGGTGCGGACTTTCATCGCCAAGCACGACGGCCAAGGCATCAATCGCACGCTGCGCCGAGAACACGCCCTGTGGCGCATCGGCAGCCACGGCCGGCGAAGGCCGATAGCGCAGCGCCTGAAAAGTCAGCAGCAGCGTGATCAGCATCAGGCTCAGGATCAGCGCGAGGCTGGTCGAACGGGAATGGCCGCTGGCCTGCGGCTGCGAAGGATCGGTCATGAGTCGAATCTGGGCGGAGTGCCCCGAACAGTAACCGACCAGCAGCATCCGAGAACCTTGTTCCTGACTTCGATCGAGGTAAAAGCCCGCTCCTCCGGGAAGAGGAGCGGGAAGCCCGCAAAGACCGGCCTGCCAGCCGGTCTGTTTGCTCGTCGAAATCCTTGATCGGTAATTCACACGATCAACAATATTCAAGACGAGCTGCCGCGCCCAAACCGGACATCACTGGGAAAAGGCCAAACGACAGGCACAAAAAAACCCGCGCTCGGCGGGCTTGTTTGCTGAACCATCATGCGGATGGTGGGTTGCCCCGGACTCGAACCGGGAACCTACTGATTAAGAGTCAGCTGCTCTACCAATTGAGCTAGCAACCCGCACGACTTGCCGAAAATGGGGTGGACGATGGGACTCGAACCCACGACCTCTGGAATCACAATCCAGAGCTCTAACCAACTGAGCTACGCCCACCATAACTGCAATTACACCGCAGTTCGGTACCGACCTGAACTGCTCGCAAGGCTTCCAGAATCTTCAGGTTCTGCCTCGAACCGTCAAAGTGTTCTGTACTTCATTGCGGCGCGCAGTATACCCGTCTGT
>NZ_CAISIQ010000151.1 GCF_903885465.1 uncultured Nevskia sp. | reverse complement strand
GCGAGCCGGATTTCAATGCGGCGATCGCACAGATCGACGCGCGACTCGGCGACCGTATCGGCCTGCAGGAACTGGCCGATCACGCCGGCATGGGCCGCACCCGCTTCTGCGAGAAGTTCACCCAACGCTACGGCTGCTCGCCACACCGCTTCATCCTGCGGCGGCGCATCGAGAAGGCCAAAGCCCTGTTGCGCGAAGGCCGCAGCAATGTCACGGCGATCGCCTACGAACTCGGCTTCAGCAGCCCCTCGCATTTCTCGGTGGCGTTCAAGGCGGCGACCCACCTGTCGCCGCTTGAATTCGCCGCGCGGGCCAACGCCGAGTAGCGCTGGCCCCAGCCTTCAGCCCGGCCGCTGCCAGCGCGCGAGCGCCTCGGTCTCGTTCTGCTCGTAGCCCATCAGCGCGTCGAACACCGACAGCTTCAGATCCGCTTCCTGGCCATCGCCGAGGCGGATCAGCTGCAGGCAGAACCAGCCGAGCAGCCCGAAGGATTCGACGGTCTTGAAGGTCCGGTCGTCCATCTCCGGGCCAAGCGCATCGCGCGGCATGCCGAGCCCGTGCTCGATGGTCGGCAGCTCACTCCCCCGCCCGCTCTGGCCGCCCAGCAGCAGCGGCCCGCAGTCTTCCGGCGCATAGCAGGTCGGCCGGCCGATGCCGATGACATCGCAGGCGCCGGAGGCCAGCGCATCATCGATCGTCTTCAGGCTGCGCATGCCGCCGGTGATCATCAGCGGCATTTTCACCAGCGGCCGCACGCGCTGCGCGAAGTCGAGGAAATAGGCCTCGCGCGCCACCGTGCTGGCGGCGACCTTGCGGCCGGTCTTTGGCGCGTCTTCGCCGAGGCCGACCATCGACATCTGCTCGTAGCTGCCGCCGGAGATTTCCAGCAGATCGAGGCCGGCATCGGACAGCCAGCGCACCACCTGCATCGACTCGTCCTGGGAAAAGCCGCCGCGCTGGAAATCGGCCGAATTGAGCTTCACCGAGATCGGGAAATCGGCGCCGACCGCGCGCCGCGTCGCCGCCACGATCTCCAGCAGCAGCCGCGCCCGATTGGCCAGGCTGCCGCCGTAATCATCGCTGCGATCGTTGGCCAGCGGGCTGAGGAAGTTGGACAGCAGATAGCCGTGCGCCGCGTGGATCTGCACGCCGGTGAAACCGCTGTCCCGCGCCACGCTGGCCACGTGCACGAAGCGGCGCTGGACATCGCGGATGTCATCCAGGCTCATCGCCTGCGCCTCGCCACAACCGGCTTCGGCAACCGGCAGCGAGATCGCCGAGGGCGACAAGGGCCGGGGATGGATCGCCGCCGAGGTCTGCCGGCCCGGATGGTTGATCTGCATCCAGAAATGCGCGCCCTCGCGAGTGCCGATCGCCGCCAGCTTGCGCAGCGCTTCCAGGCCGCCGTTGTCATCGATGGCGATGTTGCCCGGCCGTTCCAGCTGACGACGATCGACCTGCACATTGCCGGTGAGCATCAGGCCGAAGCCGTTGCGCGCCCAGCGCTCGTAAAGCCGGAAATGCCGCTCGCTGACCCGATTCATCTGATCGGCCAGACCTTCGGTCATCGCCGCTTTCGCGAGGCGGTTCTTGAGTACGGCGCCGCAGGGCAGGCGAAGCTCGGTAGCAAGGAGGTTACGCGGGGCTGAATTCACGATGTGCTCAGCCTTTAAGAACATCAGCGGTATGCATGGTCGCCGAAGGCAGCAAGGTGGCCTGCGAGGCGGAGTCCTACGGCGTGCTCGGCAACGG
>NZ_CAISIQ010000150.1 GCF_903885465.1 uncultured Nevskia sp. | reverse complement strand
GTCACGCCGAAGGTGCGCGGATCACCCGGCTGGCCCACGTAGAGACCGGTGCCGCCAAAGCCTGGCGACAGCAGTTCGTAGTAGTGCTTGTCGAACAGGTTGCGGGTCCAGAAGTAAAGATCCCAGCCTTTCGAGCTACGGAAGCCGATACGGGCGTTGACCAGTTCGTAGCCGTCCACGTTCAGGTAATCCGAAGGCGTGGCTGACGACGAGAACCCGGAGCGGTAGCTGAAGTCGACGCCAGTGAAGTAATCGCCACTGCGGCCCAGCAAGTTGCCCGGCGTGAACAGTTCGCCACCGAGACTGGTCGAGAACTTCGAGATGCCTGGCAGGCGGCTGCCGGAGATGTCCTCGACATCGTTCGGACGCGGCCGGCCCGTGTTCTCGAGCGAGAGCGGGGCGTTGGTGAACTTCCGGTACTTGCCGTCGGTGTAGCTCGCCGCTGCATAGACGCTGACGTGCTCGCCGAAGCGGGCATTGCTGTCGAACTCGATACCGCGGACCCGAACCTTGTCGGCATTGGCCAGGTAGCCACGCGAGGTCGCAGCCGAGTTGTCCTGCACCTGCGCCTGGAAGTCCTTGATGTCGGTGTTGAAGGCCGCCAGGTTGACGGTGACGCGACGGAACGGCCGGGTCTTGATGCCGATCTCGTAGTGGCTCACCTTCTCCGGCTTGATCGTGGCCAGGCTCAAATCCGGATTGCTGGTGCCGGGAATGTTCGGAACGCCCGCCGTGTTCAAGCCCACCGTCTTGAAGCTGCGCGAATAGGTGGCGTAGGTGTCGACGTCCTCGATCGGGTTGTAGGCCAGCGTGATCTGCCCGGAGACATTGGTGTCATCGATGTCATCAGCGTAGGTCTGCTGAGGCAGCTGGGCGAGCTGCACGGCGCGCAGCGCGGGATCGTTGGAGGTGTCCTGACCGCCGGAAACCTGTGCGTCGTAGTTGATCTTCTTGCGGTCGTAATTCAGTCGCAGGCCGGGCAGCACGCGGATCTGGTCGGTCAGCTTCCACTCGAGCTGACCGAACAGCGCAGCGCTGTCGAACACGGAGCGGACGCTGAGACGCTGGGTCAAGCCATCGAGCAGGGCCGAGTTGCTGGCGTTGGCCGTGCCGGCCAGCAGCCAGCGTGAAGCAGCCGAGCCGAGCGCGGTGGTCTGCACCGGATTCGACTTGATGACCTGATGGAAACCGAACAGGCCGACGACGTAGTTCAGGTCCTCGTTGATGTCCCCGGCAAAGCGGAATTCCTGCGACAGCTGCTCCTGATACGACGTGGCGGCGGAAACCGTATTGACCGGCAGGCCGATGAAATCCCGGTCATTCGATGGACGCCAATCCCAGACGCGATAGGCGGAGATCGAGGTGAATGTGCCGTAACCGGTGTTCCAGTCGGCCGTCAGCGAGCCGCCACCGAGGTCCTGGTAGGACTGGATCGGCGAGCCGACGTCGGTCAGGCGATCGAAGGCGTTGAAGCTCGGCGGCGTGTAATTCAGCGAGGCCGCGATGGCGGCGTACTGGCGGTTCTCGGCGCGCAGGGTCGGCGCAACGCCGGCGACCACCTGCGTGTAGCCCTCGGGCCGCTGGCGCGTCCAGTCACCGGCGAAGGTCAGGCTCAGGTTGTCGAGGACGTTGTAGAGAATCTGGCCGCGAATGCCGAGGTTGCTGAGATCGTTGACGTCATCCTGGGTGGCGACGTTGTAGAGGAAGCCGTCGCGCTGAGTGCCGGAGAACGAGATGCGGGCGGCGATGTCGTCGGTCAGCGGGCCGGTCAGCGAGGCCTTGCCCTGCACGTAGCCGTAGTTGCCGTACGACAACTCGACCGCCGAGCCCGGCGTGAAGCTCGGCTTCTTGGTGGTGACGTTGACGGCACCGGCCGTGGTGTTCTTGCCATAGAGCGTGCCCTGCGGGCCACGCAGCACTTCGATCTGCTCGACGTCGATGAAGTCCAGCGTGGCGGCGGCCGGGCGGGCGAAATAGACGCCGTCGATGTACAGGCCGACGCCCTGCTCGATGCCATCATTGGTCAGGCCGTACGGCGCACCGAGACCGCGGATGTTCAGTGCGGAGTTGCGCGGATTGGTCGAGTAGAACTGCACGCTCGGCAGCGCTTCCTTCAGGCGGTTGACGTTGAAGGCGCCGGTCTGGTTGAGGAAATCGCCGTTTATGACCGACACCGCGATCGGCACCTTCTGCAGGCTTTCGGTCTTGCGGCGCGCAGTGACCTGCACTTCGTCGAGCACGGCGGGGCTGTTGCCGGGCGCAACCTCGGCTTTCGCAACCTCGGTCTGTGCGACTTCGACGCGAGAGGTCGTCTCCGAAGCCGGCTGGGCGGCGTCGCCAGGCTGGGCGGCCGGCGTCACCGCAGCACTCTGGGCAAGCTCCTGGGCAAGGGCCGGCGCCGCCCAGAGATAGAGCAGCGCAACCGAGGCGGCGGAGCCCAGGGTCAGGCGCCGGCGAGGCTGGCGAGCGTCTGGTTTGCCGGAATTCGGCGTGGTTGCCGCTGCGGTCGAAATCGTTTGGTCTTGGCTTTTCATCGTGGTCAGGGCTGGAGATCAATCGGAAGGGAACCCGATGGCCGCAGACATTAACGATATAAAAAGCAAATTTTAAATATCCAATATCTCTATATAAATAAGTTCCCTCCTTTCGTCGAAAACTTGACTTCGCGTTGACGCAGCTAAACCTCGTCAGCGGGCATTCGCCCGCCAGACGGGCGATCCGGCCGGCTGGCGGGGTCTTGCAATACCAGCATGAGCTTTGTCAGCATTATTCGATTGAAAGCTTAAAAAGAACTTTGTAAGTCTTTTGAATTACATGATCGTCTGCGAATAATTCATCGTCTGCCGCGCCCGTCGGCGGCGACCATCCTCATCTCCAGCCTTTACAGAATTCCCGGAATCTCCATGTCTACCCGCCTGCTGGCGCTCCGCGCCGTCCGACTTGCTGCCGCCGCCTTCCTGCTGGGCGGCGCGGCCGCTTACGCCGATCTGTTGAATGTCAGCTACGACCCGACCCGCGAGTTCTACAAGGACATCAACGCGCAGTTCGCCGCCGACTGGAAGGCGAAGACCGGCAAGTCGACCACCGTGCAGGCCTCGCACGGCGGCTCCGGCAAGCAGGCGCGTGCGGTGATCGACGGCCTGGAAGCCGATGTCGTCACCTTGGCGCTGGCCTACGACATCGACTCGATCTCCGAAAAGGGCGGCCTGCTGCCGGCCGACTGGCAGAAGCGCCTGCCGAACAACTCCTCGCCGTATACCTCGACGATCGTGTTCCTGGTCCGCAAGGGCAATCCGAAGGGCATAAAGGATTGGTCCGATCTGATCAAGCCGGGTATCTCGGTGATCACGCCGAATCCGAAGACCAGCGGCGGTGCGCGCTGGAACTACCTCGCCGCCTGGGGTTATGCACTGAAGGCCAACGGCGGTGACGCCGCCAAGGCGCAGGCCTTCGTCACCAGCTTGTTCAAGAACGTGCCGGTACTCGATACCGGCGCCCGCGGTTCGACCACCACCTTCGTCCAACGCGGTCTCGGCGATGTGCTGATCTCCTGGGAGAACGAGGCTCTGCTGTCGATCGAGGAACTGGGCCCGGACAAGTTCGACATCATCGCCCCGAGCTATTCGATCTTGGCCGAGCCGCCGGTGGCGCTGGTCGACAAGAACGTCGACAAGCACGGCTCGCGTGCCGAGGCCGAGGCCTACCTGAACTTCCTGTACACCCCGATCGGCCAGAAGCTGGCGGCCAAGCATTACCTCCGGCCGTCGAAACCGGAAAGTGCTGATCCAGCCGATCTCGCCCGCTTCCAGAAGACCACGCTGTTCAAGCTCGACGACGTGTTCGGTTCCTGGGCCAAGGCGCAGAAGACCCATTTCGCCGATGGCGGCGTGTTCGACCAGATCTATCAGGCCAAGTAAGCCCCAATCCCCAAACCAGGCCTTTGCCGTGTAACTGATGAAAAAGCTCTCCTCCATTGCCGGGCTGTTGCTCGCGCTCGCGACCAGCTCGCCGGGTGCCGCTGAACTGCTCAACGCTTCGTTCGATGTCGCCCGGCCTTTCTACAAGTCGTACAACACCGCGTTCGCCGCTGAATGGAAGCGGCGCTCCGGCAGCGAGCCGACCCTGAATGTCTCCCACGGCGGCTCATCGAAACAGGCGCGCGCGGTGATCGACGGCCTCGAAGCCGATGTGGTGACGATGAACAGCCCGCTGGACATCGACGCGATCGCCGCCAGCGGCCTGCTGGCCAAGGACTGGCAGACGCGCTTGCCGCAGGCCTCGAGCCCGTCGTGGTCGACGATCCTGTTCATCGTCCGCAAGGGCAATCCGAAGGGCATCCGCGACTGGTCTGATCTGGTCAAGCCTGGCGTCAAGCTGGTGATTCCGAACCCGAAGACGTCGGGCAACGGCCGCTACAGCTATCTGGCCGCCTGGCAGTACGCCAAGACCCGACCGGGCGGCAATGACGACGCGGCGAAAGCCTTTGTCAGCAAGCTGTTCGCCAATGTGCCGGTGCTCGATACCGGCGGCCGCGGCGCGACCACGACGTTCGCTCAGCGCGGTGTCGGCGATGTGCTGCTGACCTTCGAGAACGAGATCGCGCTGATCCGCGAGGAGTTCGCCAAGGACGGTTTCGAGGTCGTGGTGCCCTCGCTGACCGTGCGCGCCGACAACCCGGTTGCCGTGGTCGACAAGGTCGCCGCCAAACACGGCAGCACCGAACTCGCCCGCGCCTATCTCGAATACCACTACAGCCCGGAAGCCCAGGCGCTGTTCGCCGCCAACGGCGTGCGCCCGGCCGATGACAAAGTGCTGAAAGCCAACGCGGCCCGCTTTCCGGCCGTGAACGTCTTCACCGTCGAACAAGGCTTCGGCAGTTGGGCACAGGCACAGTCCGTGCATTTCTCGGACGGCGGTCTGTTCGATCAGCTGTTCGCCAAGAAATAAGCCCCTGCTCTCTCGCCGATGACCGCCACCGCATTGCCCCGGCCACGCCGGACCCGGCGCACCATGCCCGGATTGACGCCGACGCTCGGCTTCACGCTGTTCTATCTCGGCATGATCGTGTTGATCCCGCTGGCCGGCGTGTTCTTCAAGGCCTCGGGCCTGGGCTTCGCCGGGCTGTGGAAAGTCATCACCTCCGAACGCGTGCTCGCGGCACTGTCCTTGAGCTTCGGCGCTGCCGCGATTGCCGCCGTACTGAATGCGATATTCGGCGCCATCGTCGCCTGGGTGTTCGTCCGCTATGAGTTTCCGGGCAAGCGTCTGTTCGATGCCTTCATCGATCTGCCGTTCGCGCTGCCGACCGCCGTTGCCGGCATCGCGCTGACCGCGCTGTACTCGGAGAACGGCTGGATCGGCTCGGTGCTGGCCCACGCCGGCATCAAGGTCGCGTACACGCCGCTCGGCATCATCGTGGCGATGACTTTCATCGGCCTGCCGTTCGTGGTGCGCACCGTTGAACCGGTGTTGCGGGAAGTGGAACGCGATCTCGAAGAAGCGGCCGCGACGCTTGGCGCGCGGCGCTGGCAGACGGTGCTGCGAGTCATCGCGCCGGCCGTGTTTCCGTCGCTGGTCACCGGTTTCGCGCTGTCGTTCGCGCGCGCCGTCGGCGAGTACGGCTCGGTGATCTTCATCGCCGGCAACTTCCCGATGGTTTCGGAAATCGCGCCGCTCTTGATCATCATCAAGCTCGAGGAATTTGACTACAAGGGCGCGACGGCCGTCGCCGCGACGATGCTGGTGCTGTCGTTCCTGCTGTTGCTCACCATCAACTTGCTGCAGGCGTGGGTGAGACGACGTGTTTAGCGAGCACCGCTCGCTGCGGCGTCGAACGCCCAGTCAGGGATGGCTGGGCTGGCGGTCGTCGATCGTGCACCGTCGCGGCAGGGACGCCATGCCGCAGTCCACCAATCAGAGACTGGTTTCGGGAAGCAGGTCATGAATCACACCGTCAAGGACGCGGCTTTTCTTCCGTTCGAACCACTCAAGCAAACCAACTCGGTCATCAACGAACCGCGGCTGGTGCGCTGGCTGCTGATCGCTGCGGCACTCGGTTTCCTGTCGCTGTTCCTGCTGCTGCCGCTGCTGTCGGTATTCGTCGAAGCGCTGCGCAAGGGCGCGGGTGCCTACTTCGCCGCATTCGGCGATCCGGAAACGCTGGCCTCGATCAAGCTGACCTTCATCGCTGCCGCGATCGCCGTGCCGCTGAATCTGGTCTTCGGTCTGAGTGCTGCCTGGGCGATCACCAAGTTCGAGTTCCGCGGCAAGCAGTTGCTGATCACCTGCATCGATCTGCCGTTCTCGGTCTCGCCGGTGGTTGCCGGCCTGATCTTCGTGCTGATCTTCGGCGCGCAGGGCTGGGCCCAGCCCTGGTTCGGCGATCACATCGGCAAGGTGCTGTTCTCGACACCCGGCATCGTGCTGGCCACGATCTTCGTGACCTTCCCGTTCATTGCCCGCGAGCTGATTCCGCTGATGCAGGAACAGGGCACCGAAGACGAACAGGCCGCGCTCAGCCTCGGCGCCACCGGTTGGCAGACCTTCACCAAGGTCACCCTGCCGAACATCAAGTGGGCGCTGCTCTACGGCGTGTTGCTCTGCAACGCCCGCGCGATGGGTGAGTTCGGCGCGGTCAGCGTGGTATCCGGCCACATCCGCGGGCTGACCAACACGATGCCGCTGCACATCGAGATTCTCTACAACGAGTACCAGTTCGTTTCCGCATTCGCGGTCGCGTCCCTGCTCGCGCTGCTGGCAATGGTGACCCTGGCGGTGAAGTCCTTCCTCGAATGGCGCTACGCCGACCAGCTCGCGGCAACGCGCCGCCACTGATCACGCCTCAACTCCCGACAAAAATGGATATCCAGATTCGCGGCGTGCAGAAACACTACGGCAGCTTCCACGCGCTGCGCGGCATCGATCTCGACATCGCCTCCGGCGAACTGCTGGCGCTGCTCGGCCCCAGCGGCTCGGGCAAGACCACCTTGCTGCGCGCGATCGCCGGCCTGGAGCCGCTCGATGGCGGTCAGGTGAAGTTCGGGGATATCGACGCAACAGGCTTGTCGGTGCAGGAGCGGAAGGTCGGCTTCGTGTTCCAGCAATACGCGCTGTTCAAGCACATGACCGTGTTCGACAACATCGCCTTCGGCCTCAGTGTGCGGCCGAAGAAGGAACGCCCGGATACCGCGACGATCAACAAGCGGGTGCGCGAGCTGCTGGAACTGGTGCAACTCGGCGGGTTGGAGAAACGCTATCCGGCGCAGTTATCCGGCGGCCAGAAGCAGCGCGTGGCCCTGGCCCGCGCGCTGGCGATTGAACCAAGAGTGCTGCTGCTCGACGAGCCGTTCGGCGCGCTCGATGCCAAGGTGCGCAAGGACCTGCGCCGCTGGCTGCGCAGCCTGCATCGCGAAACCGGCTACACGACGATCTTCGTCACCCACGATCAGGAAGAAGCGCTGGAACTCGCCGATCGCGTGGTGGTGATGAACCGCGGCGTCATCGAACAGGTCGGCACCACCGACGAAGTCTGGGACGCGCCGAGCACGCCCTTCGTCTACGACTTCCTCGGCACGCCGAACGTGTTGCCGGCGAGAGTCGAACGCGGCGCCTTGCTGCTCAACGGCGCGACCGCGACCTTGGCGACGGCGGGCGCGGCGCCGGAAGGCCCGGTCAACGTCTACACCCGGCCGAACGAGCTGCGCGTGGTCGGCGACGACGATACGGCGGCACTGGCCGGCAAGGTCGTCGAGACCCAGCGGACCGGCCTGCTGCTGCGCCTCGGCGTGAAGCTGCTGAGCAGCGGCGATGTCATCGAGATCGAGCTGCCGCATCCCGACCCCGCCGTGCAGCGCTGGCAGATCGGCGATAGCATCCGCGTCCGGCCATCACGCTACAGCCTGTTCCCGCGTGCCGTCGCAACGGCGACCGAGGAATCCGGCTACGACCCGACCCTGACCGTGACCGAGCATCGCGAACGCAGCCGGACCTGAGGTAGGGCGGGCCGCGCCCGCCTTGCTCTGGGATTCGCGCGGCGTCGGCGGCAGTGGGCCGTGGGCCGCCCCACGATTCAGACTTCCGGCCGCATCGCTGGGTTGACTGTTTAACTTTCCGGCCGCATCGCCGGAAAGAGTAGAACGTCGCGAATCGACGGTGAATCGGTCAGGAACATCACCAGACGATCGATGCCGATGCCGACACCCGCAGTCGGCGGCAGGCCGTATTCGAGCGCACGGATGTAGTCGGCGTCGTAATGCATGGCCTCGTCGTCGCCGGCGTCCTTGGCTTCGACCTGCTTGAGGAAGCGCTCCTTCTGATCGTCAGGATCGTTCAGCTCCGAGAAGCCGTTGGCGACTTCGCGGCCGCCGACGAAGAACTCGAAACGGTCGGTGACGTCCGGGTTGGCATCGGAACGGCGCGCCAGCGGCGACACTTCCGTCGGGTACTCGATGATGAAGGTCGGCTGCACGAGCTTGGCTTCGACGGTTTTCTCGAAGATCTCGGTCAGCAGCTTGCCCGGGCCCATGTCCGGCTTGACCGGGATGTGCAGCGCTTTCGCCGCGGCCGCCAGATAGTCGCGGTCGAACAGCTGGCTGGCATCGAGATTCGGGTTCTCGGCGGCCACCGCGTCCTTCATCGATATGCGCGTGAACGGCTGCGCCAGATCGAAATCGACGCCCTGATAGCTCAGGCTCGTCGTACCCAGCGTGGCCTGGGCTGCATTGCGGATCAGCGCTTCAACGAGGTCCATCGCATCGAGATAATCGGCATAGGCCTGATAGAACTCGAGCATCGTGAACTCGGGATTGTGGCGCGTGCTCAAGCCTTCGTTGCGGAAATTACGGTTGATCTCGTAGACCCGCTCGAAGCCGCCGACGACCAGGCGCTTCAGATACAGCTCAGGCGCGATGCGCAGGAACAGATCGCGATCGAGCGCGTTGTGATGGGTCACGAACGGCTTGGCGGTGGCGCCACCGGCGATCGGCTGCAGCATCGGCGTCTCGACTTCGACGAAGCCGAGGCCATCGAGATGGCTGCGGATCGAGCGCACGGTGCCGGCGCGGATCTGGAACGTGCGGCGCACGTCCGGATTGACGATCAGATCGACATAGCGCTGGCGATAGCGGATTTCGGTATCGGTGAGGCCGGCCCACTTCTCGGGCAGCGGCCGCACGGTCTTGACCAGCAGTTCGATCGCATCGGCCTTGACCGACAGCTCGCCGGTCTTGGTGCGGAACATGGTGCCGGACACGGCGATGATGTCGCCGACGTCCCAGGTCTTGAACTCGGCATAGCGTTCGAGGCCGACGGCTTCGTTCTGCACGAAGGCCTGGATGCGGCCGCTCATGTCCTGGATCTGCGCGAAGCTGGCCTTGCCCATCACCCGCTTGGCGATCAGGCGGCCGGCGAGCTTGTGGCGGTTGCCGAAGGCTTCAACGTCCAGCGCTTCGCCTTCGAGCGCGCCGTAGCGCGCGTGCAGCGCTTCGGCCAGCGCATCGCGACGGAAGTCGTTCGGGAACGCCTGGCCGGCGGCACGCAGCTTGTCGAGCTTCTCGCGCCTGGTCGCAATGATGTGGTTCTCGTCCTGCGGCTTCTGGTCGTCGGTCATGGCATCACGTCTGAAAAGCGGGCCTCACGCAAAGACGCAAAGCCGCAAAGGAACAACACATCATCGAAACGCAGATGACGGTCTTGATCTTGGCGTCTTTGCGCCTTGGCGTGAGCGGCTTTTCGGCCGACGCCACTTACAGCCCCGACTTCAGGCTCGCTTCGATGTACGGATCGAGATAGCCATCGAGGACCTTCTGGGTGTCGGCGATTTCCACACCGGTGCGCAGATCCTTGATCCGCGACTGATCGAGCACGTACGAGCGGATCTGGTGACCCCATTCGATGTCGCTCTTGGAATCCTCGATCTTCTGCTTCGCGACGTTGCGCTTCTGAAGTTCCTGCTCGTACATCCGCGAACGCAGCATCTTCATCGCGGCATCGCGATTCTTGTGCTGGCTGCGCTGGGTCTGGCAGGCGACTACGATGCCGGTGGGCACGTGGGTGATGCGGATCGCCGATTCGGTCTTGTTGACGTGCTGGCCGCCGGCACCCGAAGAACGGAAGGTGTCGACCTTCAGGTCCGCCGGATTGATGTCGATCTCGATCTTGTCGTCGATCTCCGGCGACACATAGACGCCGGCAAAGCTGGTGTGGCGGCGGTTGCCGGAATCGAACGGCGACTTGCGCACCAGGCGATGCACACCGGTCTCGGTTCGCAGCCAGCCGTAGGCGTAGTCACCCTCGATCTGCAGCGCGGCGGACTTGATGCCGGCGACGTCGCCATCGCTCAGTTCCAGCAGTTCGACCTTGAAGCCCTTGCCTTCCGCCCAGCGCGTGTACATGCGCAGCAGCATCGAAGCCCAATCCTGCGCTTCGGTGCCACCGGCGCCAGCCTGGATGTCGAGGAAGCAGTTGTTGGCGTCGGCTTCGCCGGCGAACATGCGCTTGAATTCCATGTCCTCGGCGGTCGCGCGGTAACCATCTACTTCACGGGCGATCTCGGCGACCGAAGCTTCGTCGCCTTCCTCGGCTGCCATCTCCAGCAGCTCCGCGGCATCGATGAGCGCGGTGCGGACCTTGGTCAGCGGCTGGACGATGTTCTCGAGCATGGCCCGCTCGCGGCCCAGGGTCTGGGCGCGCTCGGGCTTGTCCCAGACGTCATTTTGTTCAAGTTCCTTGACGACTTCGTCCAGGCGCTCGCACTTGACATCGTAGTCAAAGATAGCCCCGGAGCGCGTCGAAACGCACTCGCAGGGCCGTAATCTCACTCTTGATCGGGTTGATTTCCACGCTATGGGCCACAGTTCGGCGATGCTCGACGGGCGCGCAGTATAGTCGGCGACGTCCAAGGGTTGAACCTCACATGCGCCCTATAGTTGTCGCTGCCATCAGGCGCATGATAAAAACTCGTTCGTACGGCTACTTTCTCAACAGCCGTGGCTCGCACCACCACTAATAAAGCGCAGGGGAGAACGATGATCAATTTTCGCATCCGTCCAAACGGCTTGCTCGTGCTCGCCCTCTGGTCGGGCGTGGCAACGGCAGTCCACGCCGATGAGGCGGACCGCCGTTTCTATGTATCGCCTATGGGCAATTACACGATCGGCGACAGCGACCGGAGCAAGGACGATGGCGTTGGCGGCAGCATTGCCGTAGGCAAGCGGCTGACCAGCAACCTCGACCTCGAAGTCTTCGGTCATTTCACCAACTATCCGAACGGCTCGTCCGGCAAGGACGGGAAACTGTTCGGTGCCGGTGCCGGCGCCAACATCTTTCCGTTCCCGACCCATCCGCTGCTCGACGGTGCGTACATCCGCCTCGCCGCGTCGCGCGGTCAGGGCAAGGACATCCCGGGTCTGGTCAAGGACTACACGTCGACGATCTTCGACGCCGGCCTTGGCTACCTATTCACGTTGAGCAATGCGCCGCTGGGTCCGTTCGCGCCGGGTATCGCACTGCGCGTCGAGGCGCTGTATCGCCATGACGCCCACGGCCGCAGCGACGTCGGCATCAGCCCGTCGCGCGACCAGTACTTCCAGGACATCGCGATCAACGTCGGCCTGCGCATTCCGCTCGGCGGCCGCGGCTCGGCTCCGCCTGTCGAAGCGCCGAAGGAAGAAGTGGCGATCGTGCCGGTCGAGGAAGCTGCAGCTCCGCCTCCGCCACCACCGCCGCCGCCGTGCGAACCGCCGGTCCCTGGCCAGCCGATCAACCTCGACGGTTGCAAGGAAGGCGATACCCTGGTGCTGCGCGGCGTCAACTTCGAGTTCGACAAGGCGAAGCTGACCGTCAATGCCAAGGCACTGCTTGATCCGGTGGCCGATGCGCTGATCGCGCGTCCGGACATCAAGGTCGAGATCGATGGTCATACCGACTCGAAGGGCAGCGACGCGTACAACCTGAAGCTGTCCGATGCGCGTGCCGCCTCGGTCGTCGCCTATCTGGTGGGCCGTGGCGTCAGCGCGGACCGCATGACCAGCAAGGGCTTCGGCGAATCGATGCCGGTGGCCGACAACGCCACCGACGAAGGCCGCGAGTTCAACCGTCGCGTCGAGCTGAAGATCACCGAAGCCAGCGGCGGCGGTGTCACCGTCGCTCCGGTGGATGGTTCGTCGGAAGCCGCACCGGCTGAAGCAGCCCCGGCCGAGGCAACACCTGCCGAAGCCGCTCCGGCGGAAGCGGCCCCTGCTGAAGCTGCGCCGGCCGAAGAAGCACCGGCTGCCGAAGCTGCGCCTGCAGAAGAAGCGCCAGCTGAATCGGCGCCTGCCGAAGCCGCTCCGGCTGAAGCAGCGCCAGCTGAAGCCCCGGCTGACGCTGCTCCTGCCGAAGAAGCACCTGCTGAAGCCCCGGCCGAAACGCCGCCGGGCTGATGCTTGAAGGATCAGCCGGCCTGCAAAGGCCGGTTGATCGGATTCGAAAAACCCCGCATCGGGAAACCGCTGCGGGGTTTTTTATGGCCGAAGCATCCACTCAGCGGCTTAGCTGGCGCGACGGCCAACCACGCGGATCGCCGGCAAGGTGCCGAGATCGGCCACCGTGCGCGGCAGCTCGACACTCTGCTGCGCGTAGATGCGCTCGGCGTCAGTGCCGCTGCGGATCAGGGTCACGGCGAAGCTCATGTGCAGCGCCAGCGCGGCCATGATGGCGGCGGTCGTCTGCAGGCCACCGCTTTCTTCACGAGCGGCCTGGCGGCGGCGCGCATAGGAAACCGGCTGGGCGGTGATGGTGGTGGTGGTGATCGAATTCATGGTCGTCCTCGCGTGCGTCATTTGAGTGGTGCCGGATCGGCGTGCGCCGTTATCGTTTCGGCACCTCTGAGATGCAGCGAGATCGCCATCTGGATTAAAGCGATTGCAAAAAATTTTCCATGCCGACAAGCACTTGTAGCGTGGAACCTGTCCGCGGACAGG
>NZ_CAISIQ010000149.1 GCF_903885465.1 uncultured Nevskia sp. | reverse complement strand
CCGCGGATCAGCATGCTCATCATGTTCGCCGGCAGCATCGCTTCCGGCGGCGGCACGGCGATCAAGCCAAGCATGCCGTTCGGCAGCATGGTTTCGACGGCAACACCGATCACCGCCGGAATGCCGGTGGTGTCGAGCGCGTGGTTGACGCCGCCACCGCTCAGTTCCTTGATCTTCGCCAGCACGTCCGGCGTGGTCTTCGGGTTGATGACGTGCGTCGCGCCGAGTTCCAGCGCCAGCTTGCCGCGGCCCTCGTTCGGTTCGATGACGATGACCGTGCCAGCGTCGATCGCACGGGCGCCGAGCAGCGCGCTCAGGCCGACCGCACCACCACCGAAGATCGCCAGCGACTGGCCCTTCTTCAGCTTGATCGAATTGATCGCCGCACCAGCACCGGTCTGGATGCCGCAGCCGAGCGGGCCCATGATTTCCAGCGGCAGGTCCTTGTCGATCACCACGGTGTTGCGCTCGTGGGCCACGGCGTAGCTGCCGAACGAGGACTGACCGAAGAAGTTGCCGGCGATCTGGGTGCCGTCCTGGCTCAGCGCCGTGGTGCCGTCCGTCGGACGGACGCCGGCGAAGTTGTTGGCCAGGAAGTTGTAGCAGTAGGCCGGCTGGGTGTCGTCGCAGCTCGGGCAGGCCGAGCAGGAGTTGAAGCTGAGCACCACGTGATCGCCCGGCTTGACGGTCTTGACCGCCGAGCCCACCGACTCGACGACGCCCGAACCTTCATGGCCGAGCACGATCGGCATCGGCACCGGGAAACCATCACGAGCAACGAGATCGGTGTGGCACATGCCGACGCCGACCATCTTCACGCGCACTTCATGCTCGCGTGGCGCGGCGACGGAAATCGATTCGATCGTGAACGGACCGCCAACCTGGCGGACCAGCGCGGCGGTGGCGGTAAGCGATGCAGTCATGAGTGTCTCCTCTCGGTGTTCTGGTGCTGACGAATCAGGGGAAGGTTGGTGCAACCGGGACCAGTTGGCGGCGTTGATTAGAACGCCGCTTGAAACGATCGCGGCCCGGACTTTCGGACAGGGCCGGCAGGCGGATTACCAGCCATCGTGCAGCTCGGTTTGCGCAGCATCTGGCAGCTCCTCCGCACGATCGCGACTCGTGTTCGAGTGCGACTCTTTTATTCATTTCCAGCCCATACACGGGCTTGCGCTACAAGAATCTTCGATGCTGCCGGGGCTTTGTTGCCGGCAATCGTATGGTGCCTTACTATCCGGGCACTGACAAACATTCCCGATCGGCGCCGCCGATTCCAGAGGATGGAGCGGTTCTGCGGAGGCGCAATGGGCTTTTTGAAATCGCTGTTTGCTGCGAAGGAAGCGAAGTTTGTGGAAGTAGCGCCGTTTGGTGCGCGCTACGAAGTGCCGAGCGGGGAAACCATGCTCGAGGCCGCCCTCAAGAATGGTGTGCCGTTTCCGCACAACTGCACGGTCGGCACCTGTGGCTCCTGCAAGTGCAAGCTCAAGTCCGGACGCGTCTCGGCGCTGACCGACTTCGGCTACACGCTGTCGCAGCAGGAAATCGCCGCCGGTTTCATCCTCGCCTGT
>NZ_CAISIQ010000148.1 GCF_903885465.1 uncultured Nevskia sp. | reverse complement strand
TGCGATCCCGCGCGGCAAGGTCAAGAAGGGCGAAGTGCACGACGCCGTCGTGGTTCGTACCAAGAAGGGCGTGCGCCGTCCGGATGGCTCGACCATCCGCTTCGACACCAACGCGGCGGTGCTGCTGACCACCAAGCTGGAACCGATCGGTACCCGTATTTTCGGACCGGTGACCCGTGAGCTGCGCGAACGTTTCATGCGCATCATTTCGCTGGCCCCCGAAGTCCTCTGAAGTCGTAGAGAAAATCATGCGCAAGATCAAAAAAGGCGACGAAATCATCGTCATCACTGGCAAGGACAAGGGCCGTCGCGGCACTGTGTCCGTCGTCCAGGATGACGGCAAGATCATTGTTGAAGGCCTGAACCTGGCCAAGAAGCATCAGAAGGGCAACCCGCAGGCTGGCATCAGCGGCGGCATCGTCGAGAAGGAAATGCCGCTCGACGCGTCCAACGTGATGCTGTTCACCGCGAAGACCGGCAAGGGCGATCGCGTGGGTTTCAAGTTCCTCGGCGAAGGCGAAGCCCGTCGCAAGGTGCGTTACTTCAAGTCGAACCAGGATGTTCTGGACGCTTGAGTCCGGGGCACTGCGTCAGTATTTGGTATTGAGAACAGGTCATGGCCGCTAATTTGCAGACGTACTACCAGAACACTGTTGCGCCGGCGCTTCGCGAGAAGCTCCAGTGCAACGTGATGGCGATTCCGAAGATCACCAAGATCACCCTGAACATGGGCGTGGGCGAGGCGACTTCCGACAAGAAAGTCATCGAACACGCCGTTGCGAACATGGTCGCGATTGCCGGCCAGAAGCCGGTGGTCACCAAGACCCGCATCTCGATCGCCGCGTTCAAGGTTCGCGAGAACTATCCGGTCGGCGTGAAGGTCACGCTGCGCAGCCAGCAGATGTACGAGTTCCTCGAGCGTCTGATCGCGATCGCGCTGCCGCGTATCCGTGACTTCCTTGGTCTGAAGGCGACTGGCTTTGACGGCCAGGGCAACTACAACTTCGGCATCACCGAACAGATCATTTTCCCGGAAATCGACTACGACAAGGTCGACGCCATCCGCGGCATGAACATCACGATCACCACCACCGCGAAGAACGACGAGGAAGGCCGTGCCCTTCTCGACGCTTTCAGCTTCCCGTTCCGCAAGTAAGACGAGTCTGATCCATGGCCAAGACCAATATGCTGGAGCGCGAGAAGAACCGCGCCGAACTCGTCAAGAAATTTGCCAAGAAGCGCAATGCGCTGAAGGCGACGATTGTTGACCCGACTGCCTCGTATGACGAGCGCATGGCGGCTGTCGACAGTCTGCAAAAGCTGCCGCGCGATTCGAGCCCGACTCGCCAGCGCAACCGTTGCAACGTGACTGGTCGTTCGCGCGGTGTCTACCGCAAGTTCGGTCTTTCGCGCACCAAGCTTCGCGAAGCAGCAACGCGCGGCGAAATCCCTGGCTTGAAAAAGGCCAGCTGGTAAGCACTTTCTGAAACCAGTTGTCGGCGAGGCACCACAACGCTGAAAAGCAATGTGGTGGACCACCGGCCAACCCCCTGGACATCATTCAATGAGCATCAACGATCCAATCGGCGATTTTCTGACCCGCATCCGCAACGGTCAGTCCGCCCGAAAGAAGTTCATCACGTCGCCGTCGTCGAAGCAGCGCGAAGCCATCGCGGCCGTGCTGAAAGACGAGGGTTACATCGGCGAATATTCGGTCACGACCGAAGGCCAGAAGAAGACGATCAACGTTACCCTGAAGTACTTCCAGGGCAAGCCGGTCATCGAGCGTCTGGATCGCATCAGCAAGCCGTCCCTGCGCATCTACAAGGCGAGCGATGAGCTGCCGCGCGTGCTGGCCGGTTTGGGTGTGGCGATCATTTCGACGTCCCAGGGCATGCTCAGCGACCGCAAGGCTCGGGCTGCTGGTCAGGGCGGCGAAGTCGTCTGCATCGTCGCTTAAAGAGGAAGATCGAACATGTCTCGTGTCGCAAAAATGCCGGTCATCATTCCGGCAGGTGTCGAGTTCAAGAGCTCGGCCTCGGAGTTGAGCGTGAAGGGTGCCAAGGCAACCCTGTCGCTGCCGCTGCCGAAGGAAGTGCAGGTTGAGCTCAACAATGGTGTCGTCACCATTGCCGAGGCTTCGATCAAGTCGTCGCCGGCAATGTCTGGTACTGTGCGCGCCCTGCTGGCGAGCATGGTCCTCGGCGTCACCAAGGGTTACGAGAAGAAGCTGATTCTGGTCGGCGTCGGCTATCGCGCCACGCTGACCGGCAAGAAGCTGAATCTGGCGGTTGGTCTGTCGCATCCGGTTGATTTCATGGTGCCGGATGGCATCACGATCACCGTGCCGACGCAGACCGAAGTGCTGATCCAGGGTGCCGACAAGCACATGGTCGGCCAGGTCGCCGCGAAGCTGCGCAGCTATCGTCCGCCAGAGCCTTACAAGGGCAAGGGCGTTCGCTACTCGGAC
>NZ_CAISIQ010000147.1 GCF_903885465.1 uncultured Nevskia sp. | reverse complement strand
GAGTTCAATCGCGTGGCCCGCGCGTTCTTCGCGGGTCGCTGAACACGATGAGCGACTCTCTTCATCTCGGAATCGCCCAGCGCCTGCGTGCGGCCTACCGTACCGGCGAGCCTGTGGCGCCAATTCGCGACTTGCTCGGCCCCGGTGATGTTGCTGCCGCTTACGCGATCCAGGAACTGAATACCGAAAGTTGGCTGGGCACCGGTCGCCGTCTGGTTGGCCGCAAGATCGGCCTGACCTCGGTCGCCGTGCAGAAGCAGCTTGGCGTCGATCAGCCGGACTTCGGCATGCTGTTCGCCGACATGGCGGTCTGCGATGGCGAACCGGTGGCACCGGGCAGGGTGCTGCAGGCCAAGGTCGAGGCCGAGATCGCCTTCGTGCTTGAACGTGATCTGACGGTCGAGCAAGCCACGGTCGCCGATCTGATGCGCTCGATCGCCTACGCGACTGCCGCCATCGAGATCGTCGGCAGCCGCATCGCCAACTGGGATATCCGCCTGGTCGATACCGTGGCCGACAACGCATCGAGCGGCCTGTTCGTGCTCGGCAATACGCCGTATCGGCTGGCTGGGCTCGATCTGCGTGTCTGCACCATGCAGATGACGCGTGGCGAGGAGACTGTATCGACCGGCGTCGGCCATGCCTGTCTCGGCCATCCGTTGAATGCCGCCTTGTGGCTGGCGCGGAAGATGGTCGAAGTCGGCCGGCCGCTGCAGGCCGGCGACATCATCCTGTCCGGTGCGCTCGGACCGATGGTGGCTGCCAAGTCCGGCGAAACATTCGAGGCTCAGATCGATGGGCTTGGTTCGGTGAGAGCCGCCTTCGCGTAGGGCGGCCCGTGGCCGCCGTGGTTCAAGGCATGGACGGTGCCGGCGGCCACGGGCCGCCCTACGGATCGCGGTGGCTTATTGCTCGGTCCCCAGCTTCGAGCGATTGAACAGCAGCGCCCCCAGCTTGGCCGCGGCGTCTTCGCTGCAAGGCACCGCCAATCGCGGCACGGCTTTCCACAGTGCTCCGGTGGTGATCACATCTGCCCAGCGGGTGCGCGCCACGCAGACTGCCCCGGTCGGTGACCAGCCGGCTTCGAAGCCGAAGCTTGGGTCGGCTTTCGATTCGGACGACTGGATGCCGATGCGGTCATAGACGTCGATGTTGGTGCCGTTCTTGGTATGCGGTTCGCCGTCGCCGGCGTAGTCCGCGCGCACCATGTGTACGCAGGCGGCGTGATACGGCGTCAGGTCTTCACCTTTGGGGCCGAGCGCCCAGGGCTTGTAGCCGAAGCGGATGCACTTGCCGACCGCACCTGAAGCACAGGTCAGCGTGATCGCACCCTCGCGGCCGGGGTGATGCTCCGGCAGGCTGATCGGAAAGCCCCAGGTCTCGCCGTAGAAGTTTGGCTGGCAGGCTGGCTGCCACTCGCCCTTGTCGTTCTGCACCTGGAACTCGTGACGCAGGATGTCCGGGTCCTGCGGGTCCGGCTTGATCGAGGCGAGCTTGATCGACGCCAGCTTGCCGCCCTCGATGCCCATGTGCACGACCGCACCCTGCAGCTGCTGGCCCTTGAGCACGCGGCCGTCGGCCAGCTTCAGCACGAAGGCGGTGTGTTCGGCAGTCATGTCCGGCGCGGCGACTGTTTGAGGTACTGCCGCCTGCAGGGCGAGGGGCAGTAGCAGGAACACACCGTAAAGCAATGCCTTGGCATTCATGTGGCGTCGT
>NZ_CAISIQ010000146.1 GCF_903885465.1 uncultured Nevskia sp. | reverse complement strand
TGCGCTCGAACTCGCGGGTGGCGCCGAAATCGAGCAGCACGATCTGATCATCAGCACCGCTCTTGTCGCTGCCGAGCCGGAAGCGGTAGTTGCCGAAGTTGGGATCGCTCTGCACCAGTCCCCAGCCGAAGAATTCCTTCAGGAAGACATCGAAGAACGCGCCGCCGAGCCGATTGCGCCGCGCCTGGGACAGCTTCTTGACGGTTTCGTCGCGCACCGAAACGCCGGCCTCGAAGGTCGTGGTCAGCACCGAGTCGGACGAGTAATCGCGCAGCACCTGCGGCACCACGAAGCGCGGATCGTCGGCCAGACGGCGGCCGAATTCCTCGGTGAATGCGGCTTCGGCGCGGTAGTCGACTTCGCGCTTGAGCATGTCGCGCACTTCGGAGAAGGTCGGCTCCAGATCGATCTCCTTCGGCGCCAGGCGGCTCATCGAAAGGATGCGCGACAAGGTGCGGATGTCGCTGTCGATCGAATCGGCCACGCCCGGATACTGGATCTTGACCACCAGCTCCAGACCATCGGACTTGCGCCGCGCGCGGTGCGCCTGGCCGAGGCTGGCCGCGGCGATCGGTTCCTCGTTGATGTCGAGTTCGGCGAGGCGCTTGCGGCCCAGGCGCTTTTCCAGCGCCGGGCCAACCACCTTCCAATCCACCGGCGGCGTGTCGTCCTGCAGGCTGGCCAGCACGTTGGTCGCTTCCTCGGGCAGGAAGTACTGGCCGAACAGCGACATCATCTGGCCGGCCTTCATGACGCTGCCCTTGAGCTTGCCGAGTTCATCGGCGAGCACCTGCGCCTGCTTGCGATAGAACTCGCGATTGGCGTCGCTTTTCTCGATCTCGCCGCGGAAGATGTTCATCAGCGAATGGGCGACGATCTTCGAGCCCGCGCCGAAGCCGAGCTTGGTCAGCGCGATGTTGCGCGCGAACGGGCTGGTCTTCAGCGACGACAGGCTGGCTTTCGGCTTGGCTGGCGGATCGGCATCCATGGATCAGGCAGGGAGTTCAGTTTGGACAAGTGTTCATTCTAGCCTTCGGACTTGATGGCCCTGAGGTCAGCGTCTCAACGGCTGTACTTGTTCTTCACCGAAGCCGGCAGGAAGTCCTGATCGTCCATCTTGATGCCGTACTGGATCGCCGGCGATTCCGAGAACAGGCGCTCGGCGAAGTAGCTGCCGGCCTTCAGATCGTAGGTGAGGCTCGGCACCGCGAACGCAGCCTGCACGTCGTACAGCGGCAGCAGATGACCTTCCTGGAAGCGCCACAGACGGCCGGTGGGATCGTAGTTCTCGACCAGCACGACATTCCAGCTGTCCTCGTCGACATAGAACAGGCGGCGGCCGAAGCTGTGATTGTTGCTTGGCCGCAGGGTCGCCTCGACCACCCAGACCCGATGCAACTCGTAGCGGGTGCCGGCCTGATTGAAATGGCCCTTGGTCAGTAGCTGCGCGTTCTTGTAGCGGCCATCGCTCAAGCGATAGGCGTTGTACGGAATCAGCAGCTCGCGCTTGCCGGTGAGCTTCCAGACGTAGCGGTCGAACAGGCCGTTGTACATATCGACCATGTCGATGAACTGGATCGCGTCGGTCTCCGGAAACGGCTGGTCGTAACCGATCGGCGGCACCCGGAACATCTTGCCGACATTGACCAACAGCACCCAGATGCCGCGCGCGGTCTTCAGCGAGTTCGCAGTCTCATGGAACAACGCCACGAACTCCGGCGAGCCGCCCGGCTTGGCCACGCTCAAGGTGCCGTAAGCCAGCATGTTGTCGCGCGTCACATCGCCCGGCTGGCTGATGTTGCCGTAGCGGAACAGCACCCGGAACACGACGTTGCCGAGATTGCGGATGGCACCATCGGCGGCGACCACGGCCTGCTTGTAGCTGAGCTGCACGGCATCGCCGCGATAACGCACGCGGTGATTCCACAGCACTTCGACGCCGGTCTTCGGCTGCGGGAACGGGAAGCCGAGCTTGGCTCCTTCAAGCGAATCGGCCGCCGGCGCGCTGGCCCGGCCGTTGTTGGCCTTGGTCGCGTCGTAGATCGCCTGCGGGAATGCCACCGTGCGCCGCGTTTCGTAGACCGGCATCGTGTAGTCAGGATACTTCGCGAACAGCGCGCGATGACCATCCGACAACTGGCCGACGTACTGGACGAAGTTCGACGCAGTGATCGTGTACTTCGGCTTGTCGTTCGGGAACGGATCGACCAGCTTGCCGCCCGGCTTGAACGCGGCCGGCCACTGCGAACGCGTCAGGCCACCGGTCCACGGTGGGATGGTGCCGGCAGCATTGCTGCCCTGCTCGGCGCCGACTGGCGTCAAGCCGGCGCTGCCCGATGCAGCGGCTGGCGAGGCGGCATCGGGTGTCGCAGGCACGCCAACGGGCGCTTCCGCATCGGCGACATTGACCGGCCCGCCCAGCAGCCCGGTCGCCAGTTCCGGCGTGCCGTCATCGCGGCGTGACCTGCGCGTCGCGAGTGCGGTGATCGCCTGCTCGCGGGCGCGGCCGGAGTCCAGGTACTTGACCCATTGTTCGGCGAGCTTGCGGCTGGCCGGATACTGCGCGGCATCGCGGAAGGCTTTCGCAGCGGCGTCGACTTCAGCCTGCTGATACAGCGCGATGCCCAGGGTCATGTAGGCCGGGCCGGATTTGGCGCCGGTCGCGATCGCCTGCTGAAGGGCGGCAATCGCCTTCGGGTATTCCTCGCGATCGAGATGGAGCTGGCCAAGCTGCAGATACAGATCGGAGTTCGGCGAAGCCTTCAGCGCATCGTTGAGCGCGGCAATCGACAAGGCCGACTCGCGCGACGCGATCCACAGCCCGGCCAGGGTGCGCAGATTGGTCGCCGAGCGCGACAGCTGCTGGCCATCGAGCCAGCCCTTCATCAGCGAGCCGGCGGCATACGGCGCGCCGATCTGCGCGGTCAGGCCGATCAGCTGCAGGCGCTGCTCCTCGTTGACGATGTAGCCGAGGCGGCTCGCCACTTCCATAGCCGCTTGCGCCCGCGCGCTGTTGCCGGCCTTCAGATACAGCGCGCTGAGCCGGAACCAGTCGTCTTTCGCATTCGGCTGATCGCGCAGCACGGTTTCCAGCACCTTGGCCGCTTCGCCTTCTTCGCCGGCGCCGACATAAGCCGCATACAGCGCCCGCCGCCAGGAGATGTCGGCGTTCGGTCGGGCCGCCACGCCCTTGGCCAGCGCGCCGGCCGCGTCCTTGTAGCGCTTCTGTTGCAGATAGGCCGCGCCGAGCGCCACCAACTGCTCCGGCGGCAATGCCTTGCCGGCCTTGTACAACGGCTCGATGTTCTTCAGCACGCTGGCCGGATCGCCGCTGCCGACGCGCAGCTTGCCCAGCGTGGCGCGCATCTGGTCTGCCGCCGGGCCAGACAGCGCACCGGTGGCGATCGCTTCATCGAGGTACTTCGCGGCCTGCTCGTAGTCCTTGCGGCCAGCGGCCTGCCCGGCCAGCTCGCGCAGCAGCAGCGCTTTCGCGTAGGGATCGTTGGTCGACTTCAGCTGGGCGTCGAGATCCTGCGGCGCAGCCTCGCCTCCCGGCACCCGCGCCTGGCTACGGTATTGATCGGCATCGGCCACAGTGCCGGCCAGCAGCAGGCCGGCAAGCAGGGTCGAGCGAAGTCGCTTCATTCGAATCAGCGGAACCGCGTGGTCAGACGCAGCACCAGCGGATTGACGGCGATCGAGATCAGCGCGCCGGCCACCACCAGCCCCTGCGCCTGCTTCGGCACCAGTTCCAGGGTCAGGCCCAGCCCGATCAGGATGAAGCTGAACTCGCCGATCTGCGCCAGCGCCGCCGAGACATTCAACGCTGTGCCATTCGGCCAGCCGAGCAGGCGGACGATCGCGTAGGCAACCACCGACTTGCCGATGACGATCACCGCCACCACGGCCAACAGCGACAACGGCGCGGTCACCACGATCATCGGATCGAACAGCATGCCGACCGAGACGAAGAACAGCGCCGCGAAGGCGTCCTGGAACGGCCGCAGTTCATCCGCCGCGCGATGGCTGTGATCCGATTCGTTGACGACGATGCCAGCGAAGAAGGCACCGAGCGCGAAGCTGACGCCGAACAGCTCGGCCGAGATGAACGCCACACCAAGCGACAAGGTCACTGCGGCCAAGGTGAACAACTCGGCCGAACCGCTTTTCTCGACTCGCGCCAGCAACCACGGAAACACCCGCTTGCCGACCACCAGCATCAGCACGACGAACAGCGCGATCATCGCCAGGGTCATGCCCAGCGAGCGCAGCAGCGCATTCAGATCCAGCGCCTCGCCTCTGAGCGGCCCGGCCAGCGCCGGCAGCAGCACCAGCGCCAGGACCATGACCAGGTCCTCGACGATCAGCCAGCCGATCGCGATCTGGCCATCTTCCGACTGCAGCATGCCGCGCGCTTCCAGCGCCTTCAGCAGCACCACGGTGCTGGCCACCGACAGCGCCAGCCCGAGCACGATGCCGCCGCCCAGGGTCCAGCCCCAGAACTCGGCCAGGCCAATGCCCATCGCCGTGGCCAGCGCGATCTGTGCAATCGCACCCGGCACGGCGATGCGCCGCACCCGCATCAGATCGCGAATCGAGAAATGCATGCCGACGCCGAACATCAGCAGGATCACGCCGATCTCGGCGAGCTGCGGCGCAATCGTGGAATCGACGATCAGGCCAGGCGTGAACGGCCCCACCGCAACGCCAGCGACCAGATAGCCGATCAGCGGCGGCAGGCCCAGCCGGAACGCGATGAAGCCACCGACGAAGGCGAAGACGAGGCCGATCGCCAGGGTTTCGATCAGCGCTTCATCGTGAGCATCGTTCGCGGCGAAGGCGGCCAGTGGCAGCAGCAGTGCAGATGACAGCAGGGGCAAATACAGGCTCGGTTTCATGGATTGTTGTAGTTGTAGGCGCAGTCCGCAGGGTCCATCTCGACTCGTTGCTTCACTTCAGCCGCCGTCTTGCCGCCTTTCGGATAGATCCAGTGGCTGACGCTTTCGATCGCCGCGGCTTCGAACACACCTCTGGGATTCGCGTCGACGATGCGCACGTTCTCGACCTGGCCACGCGGTGTGACCACGAACACCACCTCGACCCAGCCTTGCAGCTTCTGCTTGCAGGCCCAGGGCGGCATCTGCGGCCGCGCGGTGGACAGCGGCACCAGCTCGCGACCCTTGAAACCGCCATCGCCAACACCGCCACCGCCGCCGCCATTGCCGCTGCCACCACCGCCGGCAAAGCCGCCGAAAGTGCCGGAATTGCCCAGGCCCATGCCGATGCCGAGATTGACGTCGCCGACGCCGATATTGGCGATGGCGACGTTCGGCGCAACGATCGGAATCGACGGCCCGGCGATTACCGGCAGGTTCGGCCTGGCCAGCGATGGCGGCGCATCAGGCGGCGGTGGTGGCGCCAGCTCCGGCAGCTTGGCGGCGGCATCATCCGGCTCCGGCGGCTTCTGCTCCTCAGCCTTGACGATCTGCGACACCGGCAGCGATTCATCACCGGGCGGGCCATCGAGATGAGGCGACAGGATCATCCAGCGCATCATCACCACCATCAGCAACACCAGCAGTGCCGCCAGCGGCGCGAGCAGCAACCAACGCAGCGCGTTGCGGCGCGTCGGCATCAAGCCACTGCTGTCGGCAACGGCCGCCATCTCAGGGCGTGCTGACCGGGGCTGCGGAGATCGCGACGTCGATGGCACCGGCCAACCGCGCCTGATCCATCGCTTCGACGACGAGGCCCGCCCGGGCATCGCGGTCGGCCTGGATCACCACCGGCGATTTCGGCTTCTGTGCGCGCAGGCGTTCGATCGTCGCCCGCAGCAGACGGATATCGACCCGACCACGATCGACGAAGATTTCGCCGCTGGCCGAGATACCAATGAAGATCGCCGAGTTGTCGAGCTTGACTGCCGTCGCGGCACTCGGCCGGTTGATCTTCAGGCCGGATTCGCTGACGAAGGCCGCGCTGATGATGAAAAAGATCAGCAGGTTCAGGAAGAAATCGAGCATCGGCGCAAGGTCGATGTGCGTGTCTTCACGGGCCTGGGAGTGGCGGCGGACTTTCATTCAGTGACGAACCGGTCAGGCAGGCGATCGGTTTCCCAACGCACCCGCGCGGCAAGCCTCACCGAGAAGAACAGGCCAAGCAGGCTGACGATCAGGCCAGCCAGCGTTGCGACCATTGCGTGCGACACGCCGTAGGCCATCGCGCGGACATCGGCCTGACCCGCCGCGGTCATCGCATCGAACACTTCGAGCATCCCGGCGACAGTGCCGAGCAGACCCAGCAACGGCGCCAGCGGCACCATCACCTTGATCAGCGGCAGAGTCGCGCTCATGCCGATCTTCAGCTCGGACAGCAGCTGCTCGCGAATCCGCTGCGCAGTCCACGAACGACGCTCGCGGCGGCCCGTCCACTCGGCTTTCTTCTCGGCGAGCCGCGAGGGATGGATGCGCTTCAGATACCAGTAGCGCTCGAGGATCAGCAGCCACATCGCCAGTGATGCCGCCAGGATCACCTGCACCACCCAGCCACCGAGGCGCAGGAAATCCTCCCAGGAATCACGCGGCAGCTCGTAGACCAGATGCAGCATCTCGTTCATGGCGCGGCACCTGCAGCGCGGGCTTCGAGACGGCGCGCCAGCAGGCCGGCGGCCTGCTCGTCGAGCACCTGCACCAGCACCCGCGAACGGGCGCCGAGCACGCTGTTGATGAACAGGATCGGGATCGCGATCAGCAGACCCAGCACGGTGGCGATCATCGCCTGCGAGATGCCGCCGGCCATCACCTTCGGATCGCCGGCACCGACTTCGGTGATCACCTGAAAGGTGATGATCATGCCGGTGACGGTACCGACCAGACCGAGCAGCGGACCCGCTGCCACGACCATGCTCAGGAAACTCTGGAAGCGCTCGATGCGAGGCAGTTCACGCAACACGGCTTCGGAGACACGGGTTTCCAGCACTTCCGGATCGTGAGCGCGGTCATCGTCCTTCAGGCAGGCGAGTACGCGGCCCAACGGATTGTCCGGCTGCGGCGCTTCGAGGTTGCCGAGCTGGCGGCTCATCCGCCCGCCAACGATCGCCAGATACCAGAGCTGATACAGCGCCAGGCCAACACCAACCAGACCGAGCACGATGATCACGTAACCCACCGCGCCGCCCTGATGGATGCGCTCGATCACGTCAGGCCGTAGGGCCGCGAGCCGCAGCAGGTTGCCGCGCGTCGGATCGATCGCCACCGGCAGCCAGCCGTCTTCGGGCTTGGCTTCCTCCAAGGCATGCGCCGGGCCGCTGGCCTGCTCAGAGCGCTGCGGCGTCACCAGACTGCCGCCGGGCTGGGCGACCAGATACTTGCCGTCGTGGATCGCCCCGAAGGCGCCGATGCGGGTCACCGTCTGCTTCGTCGTCAGGCCATCGATCGCCGTGACTTCCGCCGGGAAGCGCACGACCTTGCCGTTCTCGCTGATCTCCTGCATCAGCAGGAACCAGAAATCCTCCAGCTGCTGATTGCTCGGCAAGCGGTTCGGATCGGCCAGCTGATCGAGCACTTTCAGCCGTTCCGGAAACTGCGCGGTGACATAGGAATCCGCTGCCGCAGCGCGGAACTGCGCGGCCGCTTCGCGCACCGCCGCATAGACCTGGCCAAGATCGCCGCTGCTCGCCGTCAGCTGCGCCTTGTAGTCAGTGATCGCTTTCTGCGCGCCCTCATAGCGGCTGCGCACCGCCGCGGCCTTGCCTTCGGCGACTCTCAGTTCGGCTTCCGCCTGTGCAAGCTGCGCCTGCTGATCGGCCTTGTTGCGCAGGAAGCGCGCCTCACGCTCTTGATTGATCTTGGCGTTCTGGGCGCTCGATTCGCGGATCGACTTCAGCAGATCGTCGATGCCGGCGGGTTGCTGGGCGTGGGCGACGCCGAAGCTGCCGAGCAGCAGCACAACGAACAACGCGCTGATGCGGTTCATGGCTGCGCTCCAGCAGCAGCCATCCGCGGCGCCGGCACCGGCAGCTTCACGACCAGCGGCGCCGCCGTTTCACGCGCGATGCGCAGCGCTTCACGGATCTCGCCGCGATGCTGTTCCGGCAGACCGACCCACTGCTTCTTCGCAGGATCCCAGTGCAAGGCTTCGCGGTCATCGAGCGTCAGGCCGTAAAGCGCGGTGCGGCCCACGCGCAGCACGTCGATCAGCTTCTTGTCGCTGCCTTCGCTCAGTTCCATGCGCTCGGCGCCGAACACGCGGCCGTAGTCGCCTTCGATGCGATAGGCCTCGACGACGCGGCGATATTTCTCCGCCTGGGTCACCGCCGGATCAGTCATCAGCTGCTTCAAGGAGGCGATGCGGTCGCGGCGCTCGGCCTGCAGGAACGGCAGATCGAGGGCGATGAACTTGTCGAGGCTGTCGATCATCTTCAGCAGCAGCGGGGTCAGATCGCGGGTATTGGTGGCGAGATCACGAGCCTGTGCGGCCAGCGCTGCGCGCTCCGCTTCCTGGGTCGCCAGCAGCGGTTCGATCTGCTCGGCGTAGACCTTCAACTGCTGCGCCTGCCAGATCGCCGCGCGATAGCGTTCGAGCATGTTGCGGGTCTGATCATCGAGTGCATCGATGCGCGTCTGCGCCGCTTTCGCCGCCTGGTTCGCCTGCACGGTGGCATCGACGGCCGGCGAACCGCCCTGGGCCCAAACCGGACCACTGATCGGGCTGCTGATGATGCTGAGAAGCGCTGCTGCGAATCGAAGTCTGGACATCGTCATCCCGTCAGTAGCCGCTGACCAGTTTGGTCGTGTAGCGATTGAGGAAAGCCGGCAACAGCTTGTTGGCCAGCGCCAGGGCCTGAGTCTGCAGGCCGGGATACCAATGGGTGTGCGCCAGACTCCTGGACTGCGACACCTGCCAGACCTTCGCGGCAATGTCCTCGGCCGTAAGGTTCACGCCCATCCGGGTGATCGACTTCGGCGGCGCAGCCACGTCGTGGACCATCGGCGTCGCTACGAACAGCGGCAGCAGGTCCATCACGCGGATCCCGTACTGCGCCCATTCGATGCTCAAGGCTTCGGTCAGACCCTTGACCGCGAACTTGGTTGCACCATAGCTCGCGAAGCCCGGCGCGCCATGGATCGCCGAGGCCGAGGCCATATTGATCAGGCAGGCGCCCGGCGTCTGCCGCAGATACGGCAAGGCCGCATGCGCACCGTTGATGACGCCCTTCAGATTGACGTCGACGATCAGGTGATGGCGGGCGATCGGAATGTCGGCGAAGTCCCCGGTGCTCAGGATGCCGGCGCAGCTGAACATCACATCGAGCCGGCCGCTGCGAGCGAAGAAGCGCTCCAGCGCGGCGGCAACGGCGGCGGCATCGGTCACGTCCAGCGCTTCGGCAATAGCGTGGTCGGCACCAAGCTGATCGCGCAGCGCCTCGACAGCACCGCCGGCCACGTCATACAAGCCGATGAACCAGCCCTTGGCCGCGTACAACTCGGCTGTGGCGCGACCAATGCCGGCAGCGGCACCGGTAATGAAGATTGCTGGTCGACTCATCGCACGTGCCTGTATTTGATGGTTCTTATTGGGTCTGAAGACCTCGGCCCGGTAATCTAACCCGCTACCGATTCATTGTCTGGAGAAGATCATGGCTGACACGCACCCGCCCGCCTTCCTGGCGCTGGTCGACGACGCAAAGACCCGCATCAAGGAGATTCACGCCCGCGACCTCGCCGCCACGCTGGCCGCGAACCCGGCGGCGAAGCTCATCGACGTCCGCGAAGAAAGCGAATACGCCGCCGGCCACGTCAAGAACGCCGAATGGCTCGGCAAGGGCGTGATCGAACGCGACATCGAAGCCCGCCATCCGGACAAGGCCGAGCCGCTCTATCTGTATTGCGGCGGCGGCTTCCGCTCCGCACTCGCCGCCGACAACCTGCAGAAGATGGGCTACACCCAGGTCTGGTCGATCGACGGCGGCTGGCGAACGCTGAAGGACCTGATGCCGACGACAAGCTGAGCGCCCCGCGGCTGAAAATGCCGAAAAATCATTGTCGCGGCCCCTCGAACCCCCTACAATCCGCGCCTCGCGTGGCTAGGTAGCTCAGATGGTTAGAGCGCGGCACTCATAATGCTGAGGTCGGCGGTTCGATCCCGACTCTAGCCACCATTAAAATCAAGGACTTGCAAGCGTAAATTTCGCTGACGAAAGTCCTCTGTGCCTCAGTTGTGACATGACTGAGGCACAGCCCCTCGGGAATTGCTCCCCGCGATACGTTCCGCATGGTTCAGCAGGTGTTCCGCCGACAGGTGCGAGTACCGAAGCACCATCTCGTAAGAGCGCCAGCCGCCCATCTCCTGCACTACATTCAAAGGCGTTCCCGCCTGCGCATGCCGTGACGCCCAGGTATGCCGGAGATCGTGCCAGCGGAAGTCGACCAGACCCACCTCTGCCACTGCCTTCCGCCAGCTTTTCGTATTCACCTGCCACACCGCGTGGTCGTTGTAGGTGAACACGAACTCGGCGTGTCGCCCCTTGAGCCGTTCCAGCACTGCGACCGCGTCCACGTTCAGCGGCACCGCGATGGCCTTGCGGGTCTTGCTCTGGTCGGGATGAACCCAGGCGCAACGCCTGACCAGGTCCAAGTCCTTCCATTGCAGGCGGCACACGTTCCGCTGCCGCAGGCCGGTAGCCAGGGCGAATCGCATCATCTCGGCCTGATGCTCGGGCAGCTTCGACAGCAGCCGTTCCGATTCCTCGACCGTGATCCAGCGAACCCGCCGTGACTGCGCCCTGAACATCGGTGCGCGTGGCACTCGCTCCGTCCACTCCCAGACCTCGCAAGCCCGTCGCAGCACGGCCCGGATCAGCGCCATGTAGCGGTTGGCCGTCGCTTGGCCGGAATCACCGGCCTTTGCTTCGAGAATCCGGTGCAACAGTGGCCGGTCAATCGCTGAGAGCACCTTGCCCCTCAAATGCGCATCGGCCCAGCGGAAAATCTCCTTGTCCTTCTCCAGCGATGCCTTGTGCCCCTTCTCTTTCAGCCATTGCACAACCGCATCGTCCCACTTGCGAACCGGCTTATCCCCCAGGTGCTGAACCCGCCACGATTCAGCCTTCAGCTGGTCGTGCAGTTCCTGCGCGGCCCGCGGGTTCGAAGTCCGAGAAGACTTTCGTACTCGTGTGCCGTCCGGGGCGATGAAGTCGATCCACCACACTCCGCCGCGTAGCTTGATTGCCATGCTCCAGTCTCCTGCTTGGAGCTACTTAGCGGCGCTTGCCCACGTGCACGGTAAAGCGCACGAAGGTAGGCGGCAAGGTCGTCTTCGAGGAAGACCCAGGACTTCCCCGGCTTGGCTGCCGGAATGACGCCGGCGGCTGCCCGGCGGCGCAGCACAACAGGCGACATATGCAGGTAGGCCGCCGCCTCGCGAAGTTCGAGTGTCGGCATGGCTTACTCCGGCTCATGGCGCGTGATCGTGTTGAACCGACGCTGCTTCGCCATGACCTTGCGCTGGACGTATCGGTGCAGCGCGTTGCCGTGCGGCTGTGGGGCCATGTCTCGGTGATAGGCCGATGCTGCATGGATGAATGCGCGCAAGCCGTCCTCGAAATCGTCGATCCCTTCGCGCGCCATGAACGAGGTCACGCCCGCCAGGCCAGGTCGGAACAAGGTCGCGTCCTCCGGGACTCGCTCCCGCCGCACCCGGACGGCGCTGGGCGCCGTCATGCCGTCGAGTTTTGTCAGAACAGCCCAGTCGGGATGAGTCGGCCAGCGGGTGCGCGTGTCGTCATCCGGATTCGGGATTGCCAGGCGCAACCAGTCTGTTGTCAGGTAGGACCAGATCGCCGTCAGACGATCCAGCAGCGCTGGGAGGATGCCGGCTTGCAGCTCGACCAGGACTTCACGACGCAGCTGGAATTCCAACCGCCAGACGCGGTCGCTACCGTTCCAGCCGGCTACCTCCCACAAGGGCCTCAGATAATGCTTTTCGCTCCGTTCGATCTCCGTCGTCTTGTCATAGATGCGGCATGACAAGTCGCCACCGAGGCCGAAGGCAACGCCGGTCAGGGCATCGCAGTCTTCGAAGATCGCCCGCTTGTGGCAACGCTTGATCCAGCTCTGTCCCGGCATCGCGACGAGGTCAGCGGGCGTCGTGAAGTCGGCATACAGGTCGGCACGGCTGACCATCGGCAAGCCCGTTAGCTGCCCGAGATGGTCAGCAATCTCTGTCAGTGAATCGAGTGCGGCCACCGGACCAACCGCGGTCAGCAGCTCGCTGGAAATCTGGCAGTGCGCCATTGGCAGGCGACGAGCCGATGACGATGCCAAAGCGATGCTGAACCAGTTGTCGTCGATCACAAAGGCGAACCGGCGGCGACCATGGCTGGCGACGCAAAAGCGGTGTTCCCCGAGAGGAAGGACCGCAGCCGAGGCCATCACCTCGCGTTCCTGCTGCGCCAGCTCCTTGAGCGCAGTCAGACGCGCTTGGCTTTCATCCGATAATTGCCCAGGCAGGGACATATAAAGGCTATCGATTCCGTGCCTGAGTACGGTCGTTGTGCTGTTTGCTGGTGCTGTGATACTGGGGTGCGCACCAGCAAGGTTCGATGCCGCGCGTTCGGCCGGATGGCGCTCGTGCCTCGCGCAATCAGGCCGAAAGCTTGCATCTTCGTCGTGTTGCATGGCTGACTCCTTGGTTGAACAGGAGCCAGAAAATTAGTCCTCAGTTCTTCTGATGTTGACCAGACGAAATCGCTGATTCAGCTGGTGGCTTCTTTGTTCCAGTTGCGGAACAGCTCGGACAGCCCTTTGAC
>NZ_CAISIQ010000145.1 GCF_903885465.1 uncultured Nevskia sp. | reverse complement strand
TGCCGAGCAGACCAAGATTGCCCATCTTCTTCAGCACTTCACGCGCCGGCCAGATACCGGCTTCTTCCCATTCCTTGACGTTGGGATTCAGCTCGGTCTCGACGAACTTCTTGGTCGTGTCGTAGAGGGATTGGTGTTCGTGGGTGAAATTCATCGTGCTCTCCAATTTATTCGGATCGTCATCCCCGCAAAGGCGGGGATCCAATTCTTGGTTGCCAGCGATAGGCAAAGGTCGAAACTGGATTCCCGCCTGCACGGGAATGACGGGATTCGGGCGCGCTAGAAACGAGCAACACCAAAGCTGTTCGGCGTGACCTGACGCCCCTGCGCCTCGCGGCAGATCGACAAGGTCATGCCGAGCACCTTGCGGGTATCGCGCGGATCGATCAGGCCGTCGTCGAACAGGCGGGCGCTAGCGGCGAACGCAGTCGACTGCGCATCGAACTGCTTGACGATGTTCGACTCGATCGCCGCCAGCTGCGCTTCTTCCGCGTCGCCGATCGTCTTGCCTTCCTTGATCCACTTGTCGCGGGTGACGATGCTCATCACTTTCGCAGCCTGCTCGCCACCCATGACCGCCGTGCGCGAGTTCGGCCAGGCGAAGATGAACTCCGGGCCGAAGCCGCGGCCGCACATGCCGTAGTTGCCGGCACCGAAGCTGCCGCCCATGACGATGGTGATCTGCGGGACGGTGGCGTTGGCCACCGCCTGAATCATCTTCGAGCCGTGCTTGACGATGCCGCCCTGCTCGCTCTCGGTGCCGACCATGTAGCCGGTGGTGTTCATCAGATAGACCAGTGGAATATCCGACTGGCAGCACATCTGGATGAACTGGCCGGCCTTGGTCGCGCCTCTGACGGTGATCGGCCCGTTGTTGCTGATGATGCCGACCTGATGGCCGTGGATCACCGCGCGGCCGCAGATGGTCTGCTGGTCGTACTCGTTCTTGAACTCCAGGAACTCCGAGCCGTCGACCAGGCGCGCGATCACCTCGCGGCAGTCGTAGGGCTTGCGGTAGTCGGCGGGGACCACGCCGCAGAGTTCGTCGATGTCGTAGAGCGGCGCACGCACTTCACGCAACACGGCAGCCGGCTTGTTCCGGTTCCAGTCGAGGTTGCGGACGATGTCTCGCGCGATGCGGATGCCGTCGGCATCGTTCTCGGCCAGGAATTCGCCGGTGCCGGCGACCTGGGTGTGCATCTCGGCACCGCCGAGGTCTTCGTCGATGGCGATCTCGCCAGTCGCAGCCCTGAGCAACGGCGGACCGGCGAGGAACACCTTGGCGTTCTTGCGGATCATCACCACGTAGTCCGACAGACCCGGCATGTAGGCGCCGCCGGCGGTGCTCGAACCGTGGACGATGGTCACCTGGGGAATGCCGGCGGCGGACAGACGCGCCTGATTCGCGAAAGTGGTGCCGCCGGGGATGAACAGCTCGGCCTGGTACATGAGATTGGCGCCGCCGGACTCGATCATCGACACCACCGGCAGCTTCTGATCGAGCGCGATCTGCTGCAGGCGCAAGGTCTTCTGCACGCCGAACGGCGTCATCGTGCCGCCCTTGATCGCCGAGTTCGAGGCGATGACCATGCAGCGCACGCCGGATACATAGCCGATGCCGGTGATCATGTTGCCGCCGGCCAAGCTTCCGTCCTTGTCGTCGTGCATCTTGTAGCCGCAGAGCGTCGACAACTCCAGCCACGGCGAGCCGCGATCGAGCATCAGGTGCACGCGCTCACGCGGCAGCAGCTGTTTGCGCTGGTGATAGCGGGCGCGCTTGGTTTCTTCCTCGGCGCGGCCCTTGTCCTCGATGGCGCGAAACTCGGCGATCTTCGCCAGCAGATCCTCGCGGTGCTGCTTGAACTGCGGGCTGTGGGTATCGACCTTCGATTCGATGACAGGCATGAGCGATTTCCGAAACGTTTTTTAATGGGCCGAGCGGAATCTAGCACAAGAAATGAAGTAATATTCATTTCTTGAATTCCCAATCATTTGTCGAGCCTTTCCAGACTTTTCCTGTGGCCTATCGCCGTTCCCCGCTGATGGAAGAACGCCTCGCGAGCAATCGCGAGCGGATCCTCGAAGCCACCCGCGGCCTGATCGCCAGCGGCGGCCTGCGCGGCGCGCAGATCAGCGCCGTGGCCAATGTCGCCGGCATGTCGACCGGCGTGATCTATCGTCACTTCAAGGCCAAGACCGATCTGTTCGTGGAAGTGCTGGCAGCGGCGGTGACGCACGAGATCGTCATTCTCGATGCGATTCGGACCGGCCCGGGCACGGCGCATGATCGCCTGTTCGCCGCCGTGGAATCCTTCACCCGACGCGCACTGAATGGACCGAACCTCGCCTATGCCTTCATTGCCGAACCGGCCGATCCGGAAGTCGACATCGCCCGCATCCGCGAGCGCAAGCGCTTCGCCGACGTGATCCGCGCGATCTTGGCCGATGGCGTTGCCAACGGTGAATTCCCGGCCCAGAACCTCGATGCCAGTGCTGCCTGCATCGTCGGTGCGTACACCGAAGCGCTGGTCGGACCAATCGGACCCGCGCGCGAAGTGGTGAAGGATCGCGACGCCCTGATCCGTTCGATCTGTGTGTTTTGCGTGCGCGCTGTCGGCGGTACGGCTGCGTCGCTTTGAATATTTTGCAGATGCTCGACAAGAAGGCTTCGGGCGGACGTTGACGACGCCTTCAGGGCTTGCGACATCCTGCGGTACCGCATCGTCATTTGGGGGAAGACAGATGTCGCGAACTCAGCACAAAGCCATCGCCGGTTGCCTAGTCGGACTCTTGAGCATGGGAAGCCTGCCGTGCTCGGGCGAAATACTGGCCGACGATCCGAAACTGACTGCTCCAGCGGAGCTGAAGGCACCCAGCGCTTTCGCCGAAGGTGCGCCGAAGCCGGTGTTGAACTGGGGCAAGGGCGACGGCAAGAGCTACTGGCTGACGGCCTTCGACATCATCACTTTCGACGTGCTGCTCAATCGGGTCGACCGTTACTTCATCGACAAGGACGAATACAACGTCACCCTGGATTCGATCCGCCGCAACGTCGGTGGCAAGTGGGTGGTGGACAACGATCCTTTCGCGATCAACCAGTTCGGGCATCCCTATCAGGGCTCGATGTATCACGGCTTCGCGCGCTCGGCCGGTCTGGACTACTGGCAGGCCTCTGCGGCCACCTTGCTCGGCAGCCTGTTCTGGGAACTGGCCGGCGAAACAACGGCGCCGTCGATCAACGATCAGTTCACCACCGGCATCGGCGGCAGCTTCCTCGGCGAGCCGCTGTTCCGCATGGCCAGCCTGCTGCTGGAAAGCGGCACCGGACGTCCGGGCGTGCTGCGCGAGATCGCCGCGGCACTGATCTCGCCGTCCACCGGCGTCAACCGCGCAGCCTACGGAGACCGTTTCGATGGCGTCTTCCGAAGCCGTGCGCCGGCGGTTTACACGCGCGTGCAAGTTGGCGTGAATTTCGACGCCGATGTCAGTTCGAACATCAACGGTAACCGCACGGTCGGCGGTCCGGTGATTCCGCAGAGCTATCGCAACGGAGAAGGCACGGCTGATTTCACCATCGCCTACGGTCTGCCCGGCAAGCCGGATTATCGCTACGACCGACCGTTCGACTACTTCCACTTCCAGTTCACCGCGTCGACCGCCAACGTCTTCGAGAACGTCATCACCCGCGGCCTGCTGATCGGCGAACCGTACTCGGCCGGTGCCAACGTCCGCGGCGTCTGGGGCCTGTACGGCAGCTACGACTACATCTCGCCGCAGATCTTCAGGGTGTCGACCACTGCGGGCGGACTCGGCACCACCAACCAGTGGTGGCTGTCGCGCACGGTCGCCTTGCAGAGCACGGCGCTGGCCAGCCTTGGTTACGGTTCGGCGGGCGCGGTCCGCGGAGCTGGTGAGCGCGACTATCACAACGGCATCGCACCACAAGGCCTGCTGACCTCGCGATTGATCCTCGGCGATCGCCTTTCGATCGAAGCGACCCTGCGTGACTACTACGTCGGCAGTCTGGCTTCGAAAGATACCTCGGGCGAGGAGAACATCCTGCGTGCCGAAGTCGGCCTGACCGGGCGCATCTACAACCTGCACGGCCTGACTTTGAAGTACACGATGTCGCGGCGCGATGCGAGCTATGTCGAGACCGGCAAGACACGCCAGAAAGTAGGTGTGTTCAGCATCGCCTACAGCTTCCTTGGCCAGACCCGTTTCGGCGCCGTCGACTGGCGGCCGAAGCTCGGCGAGCCCTGAGGCGCTTCTCAAAAAGCGAGCAAAAACAGTCTCGCCGGCGCGGGGCTGCGTCGGAAAAGACGAAGGCCGGTTTCCCGGCCTTCGTGCGTTCAGCTAGCGATGTTGCCGCGAATCAGACCTTCGATTCGAGTTCCGGCACCAGCGTGAACAGATCGCCGACCAGACCGTAGTCCGCCACTTCGAAGATCGGTGCTTCCGGATCCTTGTTGATGGCGACGATGGTGCGCGCGTCCTTGATGCCGGCGAGATGCTGGATCGCGCCCGAGATGCCGATCGCGAAGTACAGCTCCGGCGCGATGATCTTGCCGGTCTGACCGACCTGCATGTCGTTCGGCACGTAGCCCGAGTCGACGGCAGCGCGCGAGGCGCCAACGCCGGCCTTCAGCTTGTCGGCCAGCGAGTAGATGATCGAGAAGTTCTCGCTCGAGGCCAGTGCACGGCCGCCGGAGACCACGCGGTTGGCGCTCTGCAGTTCCGGACGCTCGCTCTTCTGCGCTTCCAGCTTCACGAAGCGGGTGTGGGTCGGCAGGGTCACGTCGAGGGTCTGCTTCTCGATCGGCGCAGCAGCGGCGGCGTCGCCGGCGGCCTGGAACGAGGCCAGACGAATCGTCGCGACGACGCAAGGCTCGGCCGGGGCTTCGACGGTGAGGATCGCGTTGCCGGCGTAGATCGGACGATCGAAGCTGGTGGCGCCGTGCACGGCCATGATGTCCGACACCTGCTGCACGCCGAGCTTGGCGGCAACGCGCGGCAACAGGTCCTTGCCGAAGGTGGTGCCAGCCGCGAACACATGGCTGTAACCGGTCTTGGCGAGGGCGACGATCTGCGGCTCGACGATCACGGCGAGGCCGTGGTCGTTCTCGGCGCGGTCGATCTGGATGACCTTGGTGACGCCGTCGATGGCGGCGGCCTGGGCGGCAGCGGCGCTGCCATCGGCAGCAAAGACGACGACATGAATTTCGCCGCCAATGGCCTTGGCCGCGTTGACGACCTTGGCGATACCGCTGTTCAGCTTGCCTTCGGCCTGCTGGCCGATGACGAGAATCTTGCTCATGGAAATACTCCTAAGGTGTGAAGACGGTTAGATCAGGCCTTTGCCCTTGAGCGCGGTGACCAGTTCGTCAACCGTCTTCACCATCACGCCCTTCGAGCGCTTCGGCGGGGTGGCGACCTTGACGCGCTTCAGGGCGGCGGCGGCGGTG
This sequence comes from uncultured Nevskia sp., assembly GCF_903885465.1. GTDB lineage: Bacteria > Pseudomonadota > Gammaproteobacteria > Nevskiales > Nevskiaceae > Nevskia. The sequence goes on along the minus strand of NZ_CAISIQ010000145.1, from coordinate 12,547 downwards.
ACGCCGAGATCGGCGAGGCTGACCACTTCGATCGGCTTCTTCTTCGCCTTCATGATGTCCGGCAGCTTCAGATAGCGCGGCTCATTGAGGCGGAGATCGGTGGTGATGATCGCCGGCAGATCGATTTCCAGCGTTTCCAGACCGGCGTCGACTTCACGGGTGACCGTGGCCTTGCCGCCGTCGATCTCGACCTTCGATGCGAACGTGGCCTGCGGCAGATCGAGCAGCGCGGCAACCATCTGGCCGGTCTGCGCGGCGTCGTCATCGATCGCCTGCTTGCCGAGGAAGAAGATTTCCGTGCCTTCCTTCTTGAACACGGCGGCCAGCGCCTGGGCGGCGGTCAGCGACTGGATTTCTTCATCCACCTTCACGTGCACAGCGCGATCGGCGCCGAAGGCCAGCGCGGTGCGCAGCGTTTCTTCGCACTTCGCGCCACCGACGGTGACGGCGATGATTTCCGTGACCTTGCCTTTCTCTTTCAGACGAACCGCTTCTTCCATCGCGATTTCGTCGAACGGATTGACGCTGTGCTTGACGCCGTCCGTGACCACGCCCGAGCCGTCCGGCTTGACCTGGATGCGAACGTTGTAGTCGATCACTCTTTTGACGCTGACCAGTGCTTTCATCTGTTCTCTCTAACGGGCAACGGGGAGGTTGTAAAAAAGTTTTCCGGGGCTCTGCGGAGACGCTCAGGCAGTCAGGCCGGGGACGCCATGTTGCCGCAGCCGTGCGAATTCTGCGGCGCTGCCGGCGCTGAAGCCGGTCTCGCGAGCGAGACCATCCTTGAGGCCATAGACCCAGGCATGGACGCGCAGGTTCTGTCCGCGTTCCCAGGCATCGCGAACAATCGTCGTTTCACAGATGTGGCTCGCCTGCTCCAGGGCATTGAGTTCGCAGAGCAGATCGGCGCGGCGATCATCGTCTGACTCCGCGGTCAGCCGTTCGCGATGCTTGGAGGCGATGTCGCGGACGTGCTGCAGCCAGTTGTCGGCGAGGCCGACGCGGGTGCCATCCAGCGCCGCACGGACGCCACCGCAGCCGTAATGGCCCACGACCAGCACGTGCTTGACCTTCAGCACGTCGACCGCGTACTGCAGCACCGACAGGCAGTTGAGATCGGTCGGCACCACCACGTTGGCGATGTTGCGATGAACGAACACGCCGCCCGGATCGAGGCCGATGATCTCGTTCGCCGGCACGCGGCTATCGGCGCAGCCGATCCACAGGTACTCCGGTACCTGTTGCTTGGCCAGCCCGGCGAAGAAGCCCGGGCGCGTGCGATCGATCTCGGCCGCCCAGCGGCGGTTGTTGTCGAGCAGATGCTGAATGTCGGACATCGGAGCGCCGGTGAGTGCGGATTACATCGCCGCGTAGTTCGGGCCGCCCGAGCCTTCCGGAGCGATCCAGGTGATGTTCTGCGCCGGGTCCTTGATGTCGCAAGTCTTGCAGTGCACGCAGTTCTGGGCGTTGATCTGAAAGCGCTTGGCATCACCCTCGCCGATCACTTCGTAGACGCCGGCCGGGCAGTAACGCTGCGCCGGTTCGTCGTACATCGGCAGGTTCTTGGCGATCGGGATCGAAGGATCGGCGAGCTTCAGATGGACCGGCTGCTCTTCCTCGTGATTGGTCGAGGACAGGAACACCGACGACAGCTTGTCGAACGTCAGCTTGCCGTCCGGCCGCGGGTATTCGATCTTGGTGCTCTGCGCGGCCGGCTTCAGGGTCTGGTAGTCCGGAGTGGTGTCGTGCAGGGTCAGCGGAATCTTGCCGCCGAAGAGGTTCTGGTCGACCCAGTTGAAGGCGCCGCCGAACAGGATGCCGAACTTGTGCAGCGCCGGGCCGAAGTTGCGGCTGCAGTACAGCTCTTCATGCAGCCAGCTGGCCTTGAACTCGGTCGGGTAACCGGTCAGCACGTCACCGCCCTCGGCGCCGGCCAACAGCACCTTGGCTGCGGCTTCGGCAGCGAGCATGCCGCACTTCATCGCCGTGTGGCTGCCCTTGATCTTCGAGAAATTCATCGTGCCAAGATCGCAGCCGACCAGCGCGCCGCCCGGGAAGGCCATCTTTGGCAGCGAGTTGTAGCCGCCCTTGGCAATCGCGCGCGCGCCGTAGGAAAAGCGTTCGCCGCCTTCCAGATGCTGCTTGATGACAGGGTGCTGCTTGAAGCGCTGAAACTCGTCGAACGGCGACAGATACGGGTTCGAGTACGACAGATCAACGATCAGACCAACCGCGATCAAGTTGTCTTCGAGGTGATACAGGAACGAGCCACCGGTGGACTCCGAGCCGAGGCCGAGCGGCCAGCCAGCGCCGTGAACGACCAGACCCGGCTGATGCTTCGCAGGATCGATCTTCCAGAGTTCCTTGAGGCCGATGCCGTAATGCTGGGGATCGGCGTCCTTGTCGAGCGCGAAATCCTTGAGCAGACGCTTGCCGATATGGCCGCGGCAGCCTTCGGCGAAGAAGGTGTACTTGGCGCGCAGTTCCGGACCCGGCGCGAAATCGGCGGTCTGGTTGCCGTGACGATCGACACCCTTGTCACCGATGGTGATGCCGCGAACGATGCCGTCTTCGATGATCACGTCCTGAGCGGCGAACTCGGGAATGATGTCGACGCCGAGGCCTTCGGCTTGCGTCGCCAGCCAGCGCACCAGCTTGCCGAGGGAAATGATGTAGTTCCCTTCGTTGTGCATGGTCTTCGGCACGAACAGGCCGGGCAGCTTGACCGATGCCGATTCGCTGGTGAACAGATAGATGTCGTCGCGCTTGACCGGCGTTTCCAGCGGCGCGCCGAGCTCTTTCCAGTTCGGAAACAGTTCGTTCAGCGCACGCGGCTCGAACACCGCGCCGGACAGGATGTGGGCACCTACTTCCGAGCCCTTTTCAACCACGCAGACGGAAATCTCGCCCCCGGCTTCGGCGGCTTTCTGCTTCAGGCGGCAGGCGGCGGCAAGACCGGCAGGGCCGGCACCGACGATGACAACGTCGTACTCCATCACATCGCGTTCAACAGTCATGTTGGCTCGAATAAGGCAGTGGCTAGTTATGGATACTGCAGAGTATGGATTGGCAATTGTACCCGCGCGTGACGCATTGCAACATGCAGATCAGCCGAAAATTGGTATGCAATCATACTATCTGGCCGCCGAACTGTGCATCCCGATCCGGATAGAACAGCCAGACCGCTGAACTCAGGCTGATTCCTTCAGCAGAGCCGATGGCACCGAGACCGGGAATTCGAGCAGCATCTGAGCGAAGCATTTGCCCTGCGGATCGCTGCGCAAACTGGCCGCGCCACCACTGCCGAGCGCGTGATGCAGCAGGAAATTCAAGCTGGATGTACCGGGCAGATCCCAGCGCTCGACCTTGCCCGGCGACGCCAGCACCTGGGCGAACCAGCCGGCGACGGCCGCTTCGCTCAATGCCGTTCGGATCGCCGGCAAAAACTCGGGCTTGCGCGCCGCGACGCCGATGTTGGCGTGGTCGCCCTTGTCGCCGGAGCGAGCGATCGCCAGCCGGATCAGCGGCACCGTCACCGTCTCGTCGCTCGACAGACTCATCGCGTCGCTGACCAGAGACGGGCCCGGATGGACGAAGCCGCCGGCCGTCGGCACCGCGACCGGGAAGCGCTGGTCACCGATCACCACTTCGATCGCCAGCCGGTCTTTCGCGACCAGGGTCGTGAACAGACGCGGAATCATGCTCGGTTCGGGCCGCCCGCCGCCGAAGTAGCCGGTGTAGCCGGGCGCCATCGCCGTCGCCGCCTGGACGATCTCGCGGGCAAACAGGCGCGTCGCTTTCGGATTCGGATGCTGGACGGCGATCTTGACCACCACTTCGCGCGTCGCCGCCGCAGCCCTACGGGCCTGCGCGCCATAGCTTTCCTCGGCGCCGATGCAGTGGATGTCGACGCCGGTGAAATCACCGAGCTTCTGCTCGAGCAGCTGCCGGCGCACTTTCTCGATGATCGCGTTCGCCGAGGCCCTGCCCTTCTTCGCCGCATCGATGCCGCCGATCATGAACAGCGCCGCGCAGCGCATACCGGCCGGATAGGTGGCGCTGACCTTGTAGCTCGCCGTCGGCGCACGACCGATTGCGCCCGTTACCCGCACGCGATCCGGCCCGATCTGTTCGAGCGCGACTTCCGAGAAATCGCAGGACACATCCGGCAGCAGATAGGCGCGGGGATCGCCGATCTCGTAGAGCATTTGTTCAAGCACGGTGTTCACTGAAACAAGGCCGCCAGTGCCTTCCGGCTTGGTCACCACGAAGCTGCCGTCGGCGGCGCATTCGACGATCGGGAAACCCATGTCGGCATAGCCCGAAGCCACCAGTTCCCAATCGGTGAAATTGCCGCCGGTGCACTGCGCGCCACATTCGATGATGTGGCCCGCGAGGCTGCCGGCAGCGAGGCGGTCGTAGTCGGTCTCGGCCCAGCCGAACTCGTGCATCAGCGGCCCGAGCACGACCGCGGAATCGACACAGCGACCGGTGATGACGATGTCGGCACCGGCGGCCAGCGCCTTCGCGATCGGTATCGCCCCCAGGTAGGCGTTCATCGACAGCAAGCTCGCAGGCGCGGCAGCACCAGTTTCCCATTCGACCAGATCGGCGAAGTCTTTCTTGCGCGGAATCAGGTCATCGCCGAGCACCACGGCGACCCGAAGATCGACGCCGGCCTTCACCGCCGCCGCTTCCAGCGCCGCCTTGCAGGCCAGCGGATTCACGCCACCGGCATTGGCGACGACCTTGACGCCCTGCCGCTTGATCTCCGGCATCAGCGGCGCCATCACGTGCTCGACGAAATCAGTCGCGTAACCGTCGTTGGCATCCTTCATCCGCTTGGCGGCGAGGATCGACATGGTGATCTCGGCGAGGTAGTCGAAAACCAGGTAATCGAGCGTACCCTTGCTCAGCAGATGAGCCGCTGCAGTGTTCGTGTCACCCCAGAACGCAGAGGCGCAACCGATACGGACAGATCGTGAGTTCATGTCGAAATTCATGGGGGAAAACCAAAAAGCCAAGATCGCCAATCTGCCGGATGTGGCGCGGGATTGCCATAACAACAAGGCTTACCGCTTGCGGTAGAACAGTAAGCTCACGCAAAGGCGAAAAGGCGCGAAGAACAGCAAAACGAAAAAAAACCTTGAAAAGCCTTTCTCGGCGTCTTTGCGCGCACCTGCTTGGCCGGGCAACTCAGCCCAGCAGCAGCAACCCGCTCCACAGCACGGCCGCCGCGAACACGCCGGCGACCAGATCATCGACCATGATCCCGATGCCGCCCTGCAACCGAGCATCGAGCCAGCTGATCGGCCAGGGCTTCCAGATATCGAAGATGCGGAACAGCACGAACGCCGCGATCAACCCCGGCCACAGCCCGTGACGGTTCAGCGCCAGCGCCGGCAGCAAGGGTGCGGCGGCGATCGCGTAACCGACGATTTCATCGAAGACGATGCCGCCGTAGTCGTGCACGCCGAGCCGGCGCGCCGATTCGCCGCAGACCCAGCAGCCGAAGATCGACAGCCCGACGGTCAGCGCAGCGAAGACCGGCAGGCTCAGATGCATCATCGCCAGGAACACCGGAATGCCGACCACGGTGCCGGCGGTGCCCGGACCTTTCGGCATCAGGCCGCTGCCAAACCCGAACGCGAGCAGATGCACTGGCGAAGTCATGATCTCGCGGGCATTCGGGCGCCAGGCATTGCGGGCCGATTTCGATTGCATGCTCAGCGTGCCCCGTCGTCTTGAACCAGCACATCAGAAGTGATCGCACTGCCCCACAAGCGGCTGCCGACGCTGTTCATCTGCTGCAACTCACCGGAGCTGTACCAGCGCAGCGAGCCCGCTGCAGCGGCGGAATCGACGGCGGGCAACAGGCTGGCTACGCGTCTCGCAACAGCTTCACCGGTATCGAGCAGCACCACGTCCGGCCCGACGATCTGTGCCAGCGCCTCGCGCAGAAACGGATAGTGCGTGCAGCCGAGCACCAGCGTATCGGCGCCGGCGGCAAGCAGCGGCAGCGCGTACTCGCGCAGCAGCGCCACGGTGACCGGACCGTCGAGGTCGCCGGCCTCGACCTGTTCGACCAGGCCCGGACAAGGCTGGGTGATCACCCGCACGCTGCCGCGATGGCGGTCGATCAGCGTCAGCAGCTTGTTGCCCGCGAGCGCAGCGCCGGTGGCCAGCACGCCGATGACGCCGGAGCGCGTACGGGCAACGGCCGGCTTCACCGCCGGCTCCATGCCGACGAAAGGCACCGAGTACGTCGCGCGCAGATATTCGACAGCGGCAATCGTCGCCGTGTTGCAGGCCACGACGATCAGCTGCGCGCCCTGCGCAAGCAGGAAATCGGTGATCACCGTCGCCCGCTCGATGATCTGGTCCGCGGACTTCGCGCCGTAGGGGCAGTGGCCGGAATCGGCGACATAGATCGCCGACAAGTCCGGCCGCCTGGCGACGATCTCGCTCAGCACCGACAGGCCGCCGAGGCCGGAGTCGAAGACGCCGATCACCGGAGATCCATCAGGGCGCTTGTCGACGGTCATCGAAGTGTTGATAGCTGTGCAGTTCGGGATTCAGCGGCGTGCTATCGGCGGCATGCCAGCGCAAGCCAAGTTCAGCGCTGATCGTGCCGATCACCGTCAGCGGCAACGGTGCGATTGCTGCTCGTGCTGCGGCCAGACGATCTGGGGGCAGGCAGACGCAGAGTTCGTAGTCATCGCCGCCAGCGGCCTGCAAACTGAGACGGTCGCCCGCTTCGGCCTGTCGGGAGAAAGCTTCGGACATCGGCAGTGCATCCGCTCGCAGATCGGCACCGACGCCGCTGGCCGCAAGCACATGGCCGAGATCGCCGGCGAGACCGTCGGACAGATCGATCGCGGCACTGGCGAATCCCCGCAGCGCGAGACCGGCTTCGATCCGTGGCGTCGGTCGATCCAGCCGCGCGCGCAGTGCAGGGAGATCGTGTTCGCTCTGCGCGCAGGGCGCGCGGCTTTCAAACCCGTTCAATCGCAGGCCAAGCGCAGCATCGCCGAGCGTGCCGGTGACGCAGACGAGATCGCCGGGCCTGGCGCCATCACGGCGCAACGCGGCACTCGCCGGCACCGACCCGACGGCAGTGATCGTGATCGACAGATACCCGCGCGTGGTGTCACCCCCGACCAGCGAAATGCCGTGCCGGCGTGCCAGCGTGCCCAAGCCATCCGCGAAACCAGCGAGCCAGGCTTCATCGGGTTGCGGCAGGGTCAGCGCCAGCAGAAACCACAGCGGCTCAGCCCCCATCGCCGCGAGGTCGGACAGGTTCACCGCCAGCGCTTTCCAGCCGATGTCGTACGGCGCAGTGGCCAGCGGGAAATGGCGGCCGGCGACGAGAGTGTCGCTGGTCATCAGCAGCTCGTAGCCGACTGGTGGAGCGAGGATCGCGGCATCGTCCCCGATGCCGAGCACCACGCCTTCGGCCGCTGGACTCAGCGGCGCGAAGTAGCGGCGAATTAGCGCGAACTCGTCCATGGATCGGCCGAGCGCGTTCCGGATCAGCCGCCGATTTCGATGGCCCGCACTTGGCGCGCGATCTTGTCGAGCACGCCGTTGACGAACTTGTAGCCGTCCTCGGCGCCGAACACCTTGGCCAGGTTCACGGCTTCGTTGACGACCACGCGATACGGCACTTCGGGCCGGTTGTTCAGCTCGTACACGGCCATCAGCAGCACCGCGTACTCGACCGGATCGAGCTGGTTCAGCGGACGATCGAGATGCGGCACGATCTGCGTGGTCAGCGTTGCGGCATCGGCGACGGTGCCGCGCAGCAATTCACCAAAATATTCCGGATCGGCACGGCCGAGGCCGTCCGGCATTTCGCGGAATTCCTTGATCAGGGTTTCCGGCGCAGTCTGATTGAGAATCCACTGATAGACCGCCTGCACAGTCAGACGCCGAGCCAGGCCACGACGACTGGTCGGGTTGACGCCCAGACTAGATGAACCGCTGGCGGCGTTGCTGGCTGAACTGTTCGGAGAATGGCTGGGCAGAGGCTCAGACATCGATCGAATCCAGCAGACGAATCATTTCGAGCATCGCGGCGGCGGCTTCATAGCCCTTGTTTTCCTTGCCCGGCTTGCAGCGCTCGTAAGCCTGCTCCGCCGTATTGACGGTCAGCACGCCGAAGCCAAGCGCCACGCCGTAGATCTGCGCGGCTTCGCGCAGACCGCGGGAGCATTCGCCGGCAACGAACTCGAAGTGCGGCGTATCGCCGCGGATCACGGCGCCCAGCGCGACCACGCCGTCGAACTTGCCGCTGTCCATCAGCGCCGACGCCGCCAGCGGCAGCTCGAAAGCGCCGGGGACCATTAACGACTGCACGCTGCGCGGCGACACGCCCCAGTCCTTCAGGCATTTGTGGACGCCGACGGTCAGCGCTTCGACGACTTCGACATTCCAGCGCGTCGCGACCACGGCGATGCGCTTGCCTTTGAACTCGCCCTTCTCCGGCTTCGGCGGCGCGGCGTAGCCACTCTTGTGGGGGGCGGGCAGCGGCAGCTTCACCGTGGCTTTCTGGACAGCTTTCTTGACGGCTTTGGACACGGGGCGCTCTGCGGTGGACATCAGTGGGTGTGAACGTATTCGACGACTTCAAGACCGAAGCCGGACAGCGCCTGCATCTTGCGTGGCGCGCCGGACAGCACGCGCATCTTGCGCACGCCGAGGTCGGTGAGGATCTGGGCGCCGATGCCGTAAGTACGCAGGGTCTGTGCTTCGTCCGAAGTCTGCGACGGTGCCGAAGCGTGCGGCGTGCTCAAGGCGACGATCTGCTTGACGACCTCGCGCGGCGAGCTGTTCTTGCGCAGCAGCACGATGACGCCGCTGCCTTCCTCGGCGACGCGCTGCAGCGCCTTGCGGATCGGCCAGGAGAAATCGCTGTGTTCGACGCACAACACGTCGGACAGCAGATTGCCGATGTGAACGCGGACCAGGGTCGGCGCTTCCGCATCGACGGTGCCGCGCACCATTGCCATGTGCAGCGTGTTCTCGACCGCATCCTGATAAGTGACCAGGCGGAAATCGCCGAACTCGGTATGCACCGTGGTTTCGGCGACACGCTCGATGGTGTGCTCGTGATGCAGGCGATAGCGGATCAGATCGGCAATCGTGCCGATCTTCAGGCCGTGCTCGCGGGCGAACACTTCGAGGTCCGGACGGCGGGCCATGGTGCCGTCGTCGTTGAGAATCTCGACGATCACCGAGGCCGGTTCGACACCCGCGAGGCGGGCCAGATCGCAGCCCGCTTCAGTGTGGCCGGCGCGGGTCAGCACGCCACCCGGCTGGGCCATCAGCGGAAAGATGTGGCCAGGCTGGACGAGATCTTCCGGACGCGCATCGGCCTTCACTGCGGCCTGCACCGTGTGGGCACGGTCATGCGCGGAGATGCCGGTGGTCACGCCTTTCGAGGCTTCGATCGACACCGTGAACGCGGTCTGATGCAGGTCGTCGCCATAGGCGACCATCGGCGGCAGGCGCAGCTGGCGGCAGCGTTCGGCGGTCAAGGTCAGGCAGATCAGGCCGCGCCCGAAGCGCGCCAGGAAATTGATGTCCTCAGGCCGGCACAGGCTCGCCGCCATGATCAGATCGCCTTCGTTCTCGCGATCCTCGTCGTCCATGATCACGACCATCTTGCCGGCACGGATGTCGGCGACGATGTCTTCGATCGGATCGAGCGTGCGCTCGCGCGCATCGGCAGCGAGAGCTTCGGAAATCGGATGGATGTTGCTGATCTTGCTCATGCTTGTCTCGCCTCCAGCAGGCGTTCGAGGTAACGGGCAATCAGGTCGACTTCGAGGTTGACCTTGCTGCCCGGCACCAGCGCGCCCAGCGTCGTGTTTTCCCAGGTGTGCGGCACGATATTCACTTCAAACCGGCTGCCGGCCACTGCATTGACCGTCAAGCTTACTCCGTCGATCGCGATCGAGCCCTTGCGGGCGATGTAGCGGGCGATGAGTTGCGGCGCTTCGAAGCTCAGCCGCCAGGAGCGCGCATCGACGTGTTTCTCGACCAGATGGCCGACGCCGTCGACATGCCCGGACATCATGTGGCCGCCGAGCGGCTTGTGCGCCGTTAGCGCTCGCTCGAGGTTCAGCGGTGTGCCGGCGATCCAGCTGCGGGCAGTCGTCGCGTCCAGCGTTTCGACCGAGACATCAGCAACGAACGCCTTGTCCGGCAGCGCAACGGCCGTCAGGCAGACGCCGTTGGAAGCGATCGAATCGCCGAGGTTGACGCCATCCAGATAGGCGCCGTCTGTCGCGATGGTCAGGCGCACATCGCCGCCAACCGCTTCCAGCTTTTCGATGCGCCCCAGCGCTTCGACGATTCCGGTGAACATCCTTAACTTCCTTTGCTCATCAAGCGAGCGGTGATTTTGAGATCCGGGCCGAGCAGCTCGGCCGAAGTGAATGCCAGCGCCACATGATCGGCCAGCCGCTCCAAGCCCGGCAGACGGACGAGCCCGCGGGCGGCGTCGCCGAGCAGCTTGGGTGCTGCGTAGACGATCAGCTCATCGACGAGATTCGCGCGCAGCAAGCTGCCGGCGAGGCGCGGGCCGCATTCGACCAGCACTTCGTTGACGTCGCGCGTGGCAAGGAAAGCCAGCGCGGCTGGCAGGCTGACTTGGCCATTGGCGTCTGCCGATAGCGCGACCATTTCGACATTGGTGACGGGATGTGCCGGCGCACCAGCCGTCAGCCAGAAACGCCTCGCACCTTCGCGCCAGACCTTTGCCGTCTTCGGCACGCGGCCATGGCTATCCAGAACAATTCGATCCGGCTGCCGCCAGTTCTGCTCATCGGCAATCGGCAATCGCACAGTCAATTCGGGATCATCGGCGAGCACCGTTTCACTGCTGCTCAGCACCGCGCCGGCTTCGGCGCGCAAACGATGCACGTCCTCGCGCGCCTGCTCGCCGGTGATCCAGCGGCTTTCGCCATTGGCCATCGCGGTACGGCCATCGAGACTCATCGCCAGCTTCAGCGTCACCCAGGGCCGGCGGCGTTCGATGCGCGACAGGAAGCCGCGGCACAAGGCGCGCGCTTCGGCTTCCATCAACCCGGACGTGCATTCGATGCCGGCCGCACGCAGCTTCGCGAAGCCCTGTCCGGCAACCTGATCGAACGGATCGCCGACCGCCGCAAACACGCGCGCGACACCGGCAGAGATCAGCGCATCAGCGCAGGGCGGCGTGCGGCCGTGATGGGCGCAGGGTTCTAGCGTCACGTAGACATCGGCGCCGCGGGCCAGCTCGCCAGCCGCACGCAGCGCGAACACTTCGGCATGCGGCTCGCCGGCGCGTTGATGCCAGCCTTCGCCAACGATGCGTCCATCGCGAACGATCACGCAGCCGACGCGGGGATTGGGATGCGTCGTGGCTCGGCCCTGCGCGGCCAGCGCCAGCGCGCGGGCCATGAACTGTCGCGGCTCGCTCACTTGACCCGCTTGGTCGCCCGGGCAGGCTTTTCGTGTTCGGTGGCGAGGCGCTTGGCGGTAGCCGCGGCGATCGCTTCCGCCGCCGGCAGTTCGGCAGCGATCAGCGGCAACTGACTGCGCCGGGCTTCCGGCGTCGGCAACTGCTCCAGGCGGTTGATCTCTTCGCGGAAGGCGTTGACGTCCTGGAACGAGCGGTAGATCGAAGCAAAGCGCACATAGGCAACGTGGTCGAGATCGCGCAGTTCGTCCATCACCCATTCGCCGATCCGCATCGACGCCACTTCGCGCTCGTTGACCGCACGCAGCTTGCGCATCACGTTCTCGATCGCGTGATCGACCTTTTCCGGCGGCACCGGCCGCTTGAAGATCGCGTGCTCGATGCCGCGGCGCAGTTTGTCCTCATCGAACGGTTCCGGCGTGCCGGAACGCTTGAGCACGTACGGCATCTGCAGCAGCGCGCGCTCGTAAGTCGTGAAGCGGGCATCGCAGACCGGGCACTCGCGGCGGCGGCGAACCTGGGTGCCATCCTCGAACAGCCGCGAGTCGATGACCCGGGTGTCGGTGGCTTTGCAGAATGGGCATTGCATGCGCGCGCCGGCCTCAGTTCGAGGACGACAGCTTGCGCAGCAAGGCCCTGTTCATCGGTTCACGCAGCCTTCTTCAGGGCGCGATAGACCGGGAAGCGCGCGCACAGCGCTTCGACTTCGCCACGCACGCGCAGCACGGTGGCATCGACGTCGCCGCCGCTGCTCATTGCATCCACGATGTCGGCGATCCAGCCGGCGACCGAGGCCATTTCCGCTTCCTTGAAGCCGCGCGTCGTCGAGGCCGGCGAGCCGAGACGCAGGCCCGAAGTCACGAAGGCCGACTTGGGATCGTTCGGCACCGAGTTCTTGTTGGCGGTGATGTGCGCCTTGCCGAGTGCTGCTTCGGCGTCCTTGCCGGTGATGTTCTTGGCCACCAGATCGAGCAGGAACAGATGATTGTCGGTACCGCCCGACACCACCTTGTAACCGCGATCGAGGAACACCTTGGCCATCGCGCGGGCATTGGCGACGACCTGCTGCTGATAGACCTT
>NZ_CAISIQ010000144.1 GCF_903885465.1 uncultured Nevskia sp. | reverse complement strand
CGGGGCTGAATTCACGATGTGCTCAGCCTTTAAGAACATCAGCGGTATGCATGGTGTCCAGATACTCCTTGACCGCCGCGATCTTGCCGTCGCGAATTTCGACCAGGAAGTGGTACTCGTTGTTGTAGGTCCGGCCGTTGCCGAGCACGCCGTAGGACTCCGCCTCGCAGGCCACCTTGCTGCCTTCGGCGACCATGCTTTTCGGGGTGATCCTGAGGCCATCCTTGGTGCCGGGCACCAGGCTGTTCAGCAGCTCGCCGATCTCGGCCTTGGTCTTCAGTCCGCAAAGCGGGAACAGCGCCGGCTTGCCACCGATCCACCAGGTGGCATCGGCGGTCATCATGTCCAGCGCGCCCTGAACATCCTTGCGCCCGAAGTGGGCAAAGAAATCAGCCACCAGCTGCTTGTTGGTTTCCAGGCTCATCGTTTCGTCTCCTCGTCGTTGTCGTGCTTCTCGTTATGGCGCCGATGCTACGACATGAGCCGTAGCCGCCGCCCCGAGGGATTGCCCTCGGTGCATGAGGGCTCGGCCTCGTATCGGCGCGTTCGGTCCCGGAGTTAGCTTGCTGTCAGCTGCCGAAGTGCAGCCTCGCAAAAAGACCGAATCCGAGGAGACGAACCATGTCAGCTCAGCAATTGGACGCGGTGATCGCGGATATTCACGCCTGCTTCGGCGCCTGGTCCCCAGACACGCCGCTGCCGCAGATGCGCCGTGACTGGGACGAGGTGTTCGGCAAGGTTCCGTGCACGGTCGGCGCGCGTTGCGAGGCCATCGATATCGGCGGCCTGCCGGGGCTGAAGGTCAGTGCGGCGAACGCGGCTGCCGATCGCGCCATCCTCTACCTGCACGGCGGTGGCTACGTGTTCGGCTCACCGCGTTCGCATCGCGATCTCGGCGAATTCCTGTCGCAGGCTGCGCAGGCGCAGGTCTACATGCTCGACTACCGCCTGGCGCCGGAGCATCCGTTCCCGGCAGCGGTGGACGACGCCACCAATGCCTGGCGCTGGCTGCTGGCACAAGGCTTTCAGCCGAAAAACCTGGTGATCTCGGGCGATTCCGCCGGCGGCGGCCTGGCGCTGGCCACGCTGCTGTCGATCCGCGAGCACCATCTGCCGATGCCGGCCTGCGCGGTGACCTTGTCACCCTGGGCCGATCTCGAATGCACCGGCGAAACCATGCTCAGCAATGCCGCGATCGATCCCATGGTCGGCAAGGACTTCACCCGCCAGCTCGCCAATCTCTATGTCACCGCCGGCAACAGCCTGCGCAATCCGCTGGCGTCGCCGCTCTACGGCGATCTGGCCGGCCTGCCGCCCTTGCTGATCCAGGTCGGCGAACGCGAAACCCTGCTCGACGACAGCCGCCGGGTTGCTGCACGCGCGAAGCAGGCCGGTGTCGATGTGACGCTCGAAATCGAGCCCGGCCAGATCCACGTGTTCCAGATCTTCGCCAATCGGCTCGATGAAGCCGTCGCGGCGATCGAGAGGATGGGCGCCTTCGTGCGCAAGCACATCGGTTGATCGTTCAACGCCCTTCTGCGGAAGCCATCGGGTTGTAATCCGCCGCCATGAACTTGCGATGCAGCTGCCGGCGCCGCACGCCCATGTTGCCGCCGTCGTAGAGCGGGAAGCACAGCGCGTCCTGCATCAGGCCGGAGAGCGGCGACAAGACGGTATAGCTGTCGACGCCGACCAGGCGCATCGCGTCGTACACCGCCTGCACGCAGAGCTCCGAGCTGTACACCTTGGTCATCACTGCCAGTTCGTCGCTGCGGCGATCGGTGATGTCCAGCTGGTGGCAGGCTTTCCAGGTCAGGTAGCGCGCGGCTTCGATGCGCATCTTGATGTCGGCCAGCATGTAGCCGACGTTCTGATGCTCGATCACCGGCACGTTGCCGGAGCGCTTGTCGTGCTTGGCGAACTCGAAGGCGATGTCGAAAGCGGCGCGCATCACCCCGGTGCAGGCGGCGCCGATCAGGGCGGCGGTCCACGAGAACGCGTACTGGCAGATCGCGATGCCGTCGCCCGGCTTGCCGAGGATGTTGCCGGCCGGCACCCGGACATTGTTGAAATGGATGCGCGGCGATACCACCGCGCGATGGCCGACGGTATCGAGATAGCCGACGACTTCGACACCCGGCGTCGAGCCCGGCACCACGATCACCGCCAGCGATTCCGCCGGTGGCTTGCCCGGATCGGTGCGGCAGACCACCGAGATCAGATGCGCGCCCTTGCCATCCCAGCCGCAGCCGTTGGTGGTGTAGTGCTTCTGGCCGTTGATGACCCATTCATCGCCTTCCAGGCGCGCGAAGGTCTGCACGCCGGCACTCGGGTCCGGGCAGTCATAGTTCGAGCCGCCGGTAACTTCGGTGAAGGCCAGTGCCGCCAGCCGATCGCCCGGCGCTTCGAGGATTTCGCCGATCCAGCGGCGCTTCTGCTCCTCGCTTCCGTAGCCGATGATCGGCTCCATACCGAGACCGGTCGACAGCAGGGTCGAAGGCACGTTGATGTCGGCCACGCAGAGCTCCTCGGCGGCGATCGCGAAGTCGACGATCGACATGCCGCTGCCGCCATAGGCCTTCGGAAACAAGGCGTGAACGAAGCCGGCCTGCGCCATCTGCGCGTAGAACGGCCGCGTCGCGAAGAAGCGATCCTCGTGCGCCGGATGCAAGGCGATTGTCGCTCTGACTTGGCTCAGCACGGCAGCGGCGAACTGGCGCGCGCCGGCTTGCAGGGCCTGCTGTTCGGGGCTCAGGGAAAGGTCGATGGCCATCGTGGTGCGTCCTCGATCGGGTTGGCGGGGCAAGTCCGCAGATTGGACGTCGCAGAAGACGCTGGCTTGGCGGATGACGAATGCGCAGTTGGCGGATCGCGCACGCAACTGGCAAAGATCATGCGGAGGATCGGAACGTATGATCGGCGGGCGATGGACCGTGACGGAGGACAACGATGCGAACCTGGACCACCGAGGACCGGCCGCTGGCGCAGCAGTACCCGTACTGGCGCGAGGTACTGTGCGAGGCCTTTACCGCGCTCAACCCGGTCGCCGAATCAGTCGGCTCGTTCGAAAGCACGGTGGCGATCAAGGACCTGCTCGACGTCACCGTGTCCGACGTACGATCCAGAGCCCAGACGGTGTTCCGCAGTGAGCGCGAAATCCGCCGCAATCCCAGCGAGTACTTCTTCGCCAACATGCAGCTGGAAGGCAGCTGCATCGTCAAGCAGGACGGCCGCGAGACGCTGATGCGTCCGGGCGATTTCTACATCGTCGATACCACGCGAACCTACGATCTGGTGTTCGAGGACTGGCGAATCCTGTGCATCCGCATGCCGCGACATCTGCTGATGCCGAGTCTGAAGGCGCCGCGCGCAGCCACTGCCGTGCGCCTGCATGACGACGGCGCGCTGGGCACCGTCGCCGGTTCGTTCATGCGCTCGCTGCTGGACTGCTCGGAAGCGATTCCCCCGGCCGCGCAGCTGTCACTGGTCGACACGCTGGCGAATCTGCTGTCGATTG
>NZ_CAISIQ010000143.1 GCF_903885465.1 uncultured Nevskia sp. | reverse complement strand
CCGGATTCCAGACTTCGTTGTTTTCAACCCTGATCAGGTCGTACCGCCCGCCGAAGGTCAGGGAGAGCCGTTCCGGCACCAGATCCCAGGTGTCCTGCAGGAACGCCCCGGCACTGAGATAGGACGACGCGGGAACGGGACGCTCCCCGATGATCCGCCCCAGGTGCCCGTCAAAGCGCTCCCTCCTGCTCTCCAGGTTCCGCTCCCAGACCTCGACGCCGAAGATGAGCCTGAGGAATAGCCTGATCGTGTTCGAACGCTGGTTAAAGCCGGCCGGAAAACCCGCCAAAACCTAGCGGCTACAGGGTCTTGCGCGCTACCATGCGCGACTTTTTTCGCCCGGGTCGCCTGGCCTAAGCACGATATGAACAGCAACGAACTGCGCGCACGCTTCCTCGAATACTTCCGTCGGCAAGGCCATGCGGTGGTGCCGTCGTCGTCGCTGGTGCCGAGCAACGATCCGACCCTGCTGTTCACCAACTCCGGCATGGTGCAGTTCAAGGACGTGTTCACCGGCCAGGACAAGCGGCCGTACACTCGCGCCACGTCGAGCCAGCGCTGCGTACGCGCCGGCGGCAAGCACAACGATCTCGAGAACGTCGGCTACACCGCACGGCATCACACCTTCTTCGAGATGCTCGGCAACTTCTCGTTCGGCGACTATTTCAAGCCGGATGCGATTCGCTTCGCCTGGGAGTTCATCACCGGCGCCGAATGGCTGGCGATCGACAAGAATCGCCTGCTGGTCACCGTCTACCACACCGATGACGAGGCCTATGACATCTGGCATCGCCAGATGGGTATCCCGGCCGAGCGCATCGTCCGCATCGGCGACAATAAGGGTGCGCCTTACGCTTCGGACAATTTCTGGGCGATGGGCGACACCGGTCCCTGCGGTCCGTGCACGGAAATCTTCTACGACCACGATCCCGATGGGTCGAAGGGCATCTACGGCGGCCCTCCGGGTTCGCCGGAAGAAGATGGCGACCGCTGGATCGAAATCTGGAACGTCGTGTTCATGCAGTTCGACCGCTCGAAGAGCGGCGAGCTGAGCAAGCTGCCGGCACCGAGCGTCGACACCGGCATGGGCCTGGAGCGCATCAGCGCGCTGATGCAGGGCACCAACGACAACTACCAGATCGATACCTTCAAGATCCTGGTCAACGCGATCGCCAAGCTGTCGAACACGGCGCCCTACGCCAGTGCATCGCAGAAAGTGGTCGCCGACCATATTCGCTCGGCTGCCTTCCTGATCATCGACGGCGTGACGCCATCGAACGAAGGGCGCGGCTACGTGCTGCGCCGGGTCATGCGTCGCGCGATTCGTCATGGCTACAAGCTGGGCCTGAGCGAGGCTTTCTTCTGGAAGCTGGTTGCGCCGCTGGCCGAGGCGATGGGCGAGGCTTATCCGGAACTACGCGAGCAGCGCGCTCGCATCGAGCAAGTGATCCGCAGCGAAGAAGACAGCTTCGCGACGACGCTCGACAAGGGCATGAAGCTGCTCGAGGACGCGATCGGCATTCTCAAGAGCGACGTGATTCCCGGTGAAGTGGTGTTCAAGCTCTACGACACCTACGGCTTCCCGTTCGATCTGACTGCCGACATCGCGCGCGAGCGCAACCTGAAGCTCGACGAAGCCGGCTATGACCGCGAGATGGAAGCGCAGCGCACCCGTGCGCGCGCAGCCAGCAAGTTTACTGCCGGTGAAGGGCTCAAGTACGAAGGCCCGGCGACGGTCTTTCTCGGTTATGAGCAGACAGTCATCGACGACGCCAAGGTGGTTGGTCTTTATCGCGGCAGTGTCGCGGTCGACGCGCTGGCAGCTGACGACGAAGGCGCGGTGGTGCTCGATCGCACGCCGTTCTATGCCGAAAGCGGTGGTCAGGGTGGTGACGCTGGGACCGTTGGCGGCTTCGTGGTTGCCGATACGCAGAAGATCAAGGGTGGCGCGTTTGCCCATGTCGGCAAGCTCGAAACCGGTGCGCTGAAGCTCGGGGACACGATCACGGCAACGGTGGCGATCAGTCAGCGCCGCGCGACGATGCGCAACCATTCCGTCACTCACCTGATGCACAAGGCGCTGCGCGATGTGCTCGGTGGTCATGTGCAGCAGAAGGGCTCGCTGGTCGATGCCGACAAGACCCGTTTCGACTTCGCCCACACCGGCCCGATGACGGCTGCGGAACTGGCCGAAGTCGAGCGTCTGGTCAACTCCGAAATCCTCGCCAACGTCGCGACGCAGGCGCGCGTGCTGCCGATCGAGGAAGCGAAGAAGACCGGCGCGATGATGCTGTTCGGCGAAAAATACGGCGACGAAGTGCGCGTGCTCGACATCGGCAGTTCGCGTGAGCTTTGCGGCGGCACTCATGTGAGCCGCACCGGTGACATCGGGCTGTTCAAGATTGTTTACGAAGGCGGTGTGGCGGCCGGCGTGCGTCGTGTCGAGGCGGTGACCGGCGATAACGCGCTCGCATTCGTCAATGACTTGCAGGCGCGTCTGAGCGGCGCGGCGTCGATGCTGAAGTCTTCGCCGGCCGAGCTTGGCGCGCGCATTACGGCGATGCTCGAAGCGCAGAAGCAACTCGAAAAAGAGCTTGCCCAGCTCAAGGGCAAGCTGGCCGCCAGCGCGGGTGATGAACTTGCCGGACAGGCCAAGCTGGTCAATGGCGTGAAGGTGCTGGTGACGGCAGTGGACGGTGTCGATAGCGGCGAACTTCGCAACCTGCTCGATCAGCTGAAGAACAAGCTTGGTTCGGGTGTCGTGCTGCTCGGCGTCGTCGGCGCTGACAAGGTCAATTTGATCGCCGGCGTGACGGCGGACCTGACTGCCAAGCTCAAGGCCGGTGAACTGCTGGCGTTTGTTGCGGCGCAAGTCGGCGGCAAGGGCGGTGGTCGTCCCGACATGGCGCAGGGCGGCGGCACGCAGCCGGAAAATCTGCCAGCGGCCCTGGCCTCGGCGCAGCAATGGATCGAGCAGAAACTGGGCTGAATCCATTTGCAGCAGCAAGTTGCCCGTTTCCAGAGAAGCAGGCGGCTTGTCGGTAAGGACATGCTTCTCTGGGAACCAACAACCGGAAACTGGAAACCGCTTCAATGGCTTTGCTAGTGCAGAAGTACGGCGGCACTTCGATGGGCTCGGTCGAGCGCATCGAACACGTCGCCTCGAAGGTCGCCGCCGCTCGGGCGCGTGGTGATCAGGTGGTGGTCGTGGTGTCGGCGATGTCCGGCGAAACCGATCGTCTGATCAAGCTCGCGAAAGCGATCAATCCCCGGCCGCTGGCCCGCGAACTCGATCAGATGATCGCGACCGGCGAGCAGGTGACGATCGCGATGCTGGCGATTGCGCTCGACAAGATGGGCGTGGCCGCGCGTTCGTATACCGGCGCACAGGTGTCGATCCGCACCGACAAGGCCTACAACAAGGCGCGCATCCAGCACATCGACACCGAACGGCTGATGGCCGATTGCAATGCCGGCATCGTGCCGGTGGTTGCCGGTTTCCAGGGTGTCGACTGCGACGGCAACATCACCACGCTCGGTCGCGGCGGTTCGGACACCACCGGTGTTGCGCTTGCTGCCGCGCTGAAAGCCGATGAATGCCAGATCTACACGGACGTGGACGGCGTTTATACGACCGATCCTCGAGTCGAGCCCAAAGCCCGACGCCTGAGCAAGATCACCTTCGAGGAAATGCTCGAACTCGCGAGTCTCGGCTCGAAGGTGCTGCAGATCCGCTCGGTCGAATTCGCAGGTAAATACAAGGTACCGCTGCGCGTGCTGTCGACCTTCGTCGATGGCCCGGGCACGCTGATCACGCTGGACGAAAACGTTGGGGGAAGCAAAGTGGAAGATCCGTTGATTGCCGGCATCGCGTTCAGCCGGGACGAAGCGCAGCTGACAGTCGCCGGCGTGCCGGATCGTCCGGGCATCGCTGCCGCGATCCTGGGGCCGATCGGGGACGCGAATATCGAAATCGACATGATCGTGCAGAACGTCGGTGCCGATGGCATGACCGATTTCACCTTCACCGTGTCGCGCGGCGAACTGGAACGGGCCGCGGAAGTGTCGAAGAAAGTGGCCGAGTCACTCGGTGCCAAGGGCATTCGCACCGCGACCGACATCTGCAAGGTCTCGCTGGTCGGCGTCGGCATGCGCTCGCATGCCGGTATCGCCGCGAAGATGTTCAAGACGCTGGCAGCCGAGAGCATCAACATCCGGATGATTTCGACTTCGGAGATCAAGATTTCCGTGGTCGTCGAAGACAAGTATCTGGAGCTTGCCGTGCGCTCGCTGCACAAGGCTTTCGATCTCGAACAAGCAGCCTGAAGCGCGCGTTGGCTTGCGTCGCTGATGGATCCGAGTCAAGGCGGGCATCTCACAGGTGTTGATGACGACATCGGTGAGTGTTGCGGCCTTCTGTCGGAAACATGAATTTTCCGTTTACTTGCTGAGGCTTTGCCAACCTGACGGCGTTATGATTCGCGCAGACAGAGACCCGATCTAACGGGTCCGGGCTCGGTGAGCGTTTCACGCCACTGCAGGATCAGGGAATGGAGAGCAGTGATGCTGATTTTGACGCGCAGGGTCGGGGAGACTCTGGTCATCGGCGACGATGTAACGGTCACCGTGTTGGGTATCAAAGGCAATCAGGTGCGGATCGGGGTGAAGGCGCCCAAGGATGTTTCGGTCCACCGCGAAGAGATCTTCGAGCGGATTCGAGTCGAGCGTGGGGAAGATACGACGATCCCGAGTTGAGCCCCCGGTTCAGTATTCCTTGGGGATTTCGGCGACAAATTGCTTTACGGTTAAGGCCGTCGCCGCTATAATATTTGAGTGATATCGCAGTGTTGCTCTCTGCAGCATTCAGGAGAGATGGCCGAGTGGACGAAGGCGCTCCCCTGCTAAGGGAGTAT
>NZ_CAISIQ010000142.1 GCF_903885465.1 uncultured Nevskia sp. | reverse complement strand
TGCCGATCTGCGCCATGCCAACCTCGAAGGCGCGAATCTGGGCGGCGCCAATCTCGCCCGGGCCGACCTGCGTCACGCCAATCTCAATGCTGCGAAGCTCGATGGCGCCAACCTTGACGGCGCTCGCCTCGAGATCGCTTTCATGGGCGGCGTGAAACTGCGCGGCGCCAGCTTGCGCGGCGCCGATCTGCGCTTCGTGCGCATGGCCAAGGCCGATCTCAGAAATGCCGACCTGACCGCCGCGACCCTGGAAAAGGCGATGGTCAAAGGCGCGAATTTCGACGGTGCCAAGCTCGTCAACGCCGATCTGCAGGAAACCAAGTTCTACGAAGCCAACCTCAGCAACGCCGTGATGGATGGCGCGCTGATCCGCTTCGCGATCTTCCAGGACGCCCTCATGGAAGGCTGCAGCGGCTGCCCGCAAGGCTGGCAGACCGGCACCAAGGCCTGGGAAGAAGGTCAGACGAAACCGGCACCGTGAACGTCCGCACGTTGGCGCTGCTGCCGGCACTGCTGATCGCCACTGTGGCGGCCAGCAGCATCGATATCCCGAACGAGTTGCAGCAATGCCGAAGGCTGAGCGATCTCGAACGACGACTGGCCTGCTTCGATGTGCTGGCGTTTCGCCATTCGCCACCACGATTCGCGGGCCGGCATGGCGCCACCACCGAAGCCTTCATCACCACCGGTCCGCAACGTCTGCGCTATCAGAGCGATGGCGCGATCTTCGTCATGTATCTGCGGGATGCCGAGGGTGGCGTGCTGCAGAACATCACGCTGCCTGGCGGCGGCGAGGACAGCTATCGGATCGACAAGGCCGGCACTTACTCGCTGCAGGTCAACGGCAGCGAAACCTGGCGCATCTGGATCGATCCGCCTTGAGCGCGGGCAGCGCCCAAGCTTGGATCAGTGCCGCGCGGCCATCGCCAGATCGGCATTGACGACCAGGAAGAAGGTTTCTTCCCGACGGACCATGCCCAGGGTTTCGCGTGCATGGGTTTCGATCGCCGCACCACCGGCACGGAGGTCTTCGACCTCCGCTTCCAGCGCTGCATTGCGCAGCCGCAGGCGACCATTATCGGCTTCGCGCGCCGCGACGGCGGCGCGCTGCTTGCCGGTTTCATAAACACCGCCGTCGCCAATCCAGAACCGATACTGCAAACCCGCCAGCATCAGTCCCAGAACAGCGATGGCGATGCCGCGCGTCATCCGCCGACGATCACGGGGAACGCGCCGGCACCCGGGTAACGGGCACGCGAGCCGAGCTGACGCTCGATGCGCAGCAGCTGGTTGTACTTGGCCATGCGATCGGAACGGCATAGCGAGCCGGTCTTGATCTGGGTGGCGGCAGTGCCAACGGCGATGTCGGCAATGGTCGCGTCCTCGGTTTCACCCGAACGATGCGAGACCACCGCCGAGTAATCCGCTTCGGTCGCCATGCGGATTGCGGCCAGCGTTTCGCTGAGTGTGCCGATCTGGTTCGGCTTGATCAGGATCGAATTGCCGACGCCGCGCAGGATGCCTTCGGCGAGGATCTTGGTGTTGGTGACGAACAGATCGTCGCCAACCAGCTGAACCTTGGCGCCGAGCTTCTCGGTCAGCAGGCCCCAGCCCTTCCAGTCGCCTTCGGCACAGCCGTCTTCGACCGAGATGATCGGATAGCGATCACACAAGCCGGCGAGATAGTCGGTGAACTGGTCGGCGGTGAACTGCTTGCCCTCGCTTTCCAGGTGGTACTTGCCCTTCTTGAAGAACTCGCTGGACGCGACATCGAGGCCGAGGAACACGTCGACACCCGGCTTGTAGCCGGCCATCGCGATCGCTTCCATCAGCACCGCGAGCGCAGCTTCGTTCGATTCGAGGTTCGGCGCGAAGCCGCCTTCGTCACCGACGGCCGTGTTCAGCTTGCGGCTGTGCAGCACCTTCTTCAGTGTGTGGAAGATCTCGGCACCGGTGCGCAGCGCTTCGGAGAAGCTGGTGGCACCGACCGGCAGGATCATGAATTCCTGGATGTCGATGTTGTTGTCGGCATGCGCGCCGCCGTTGATGACGTTCATCATCGGCACCGGCAAGGTATCGGCCTGCAGACCGCCAAGGTGGCGATACAGCGGCTGGTCGTTCTCGGCGGCGGCGGCATGAGCAGCGGCCAGCGACACGGCGAGAATCGCGTTGGCGCCGAGGCGCGACTTGTTCTCGGTGCCATCGAGCGCGATCAGCGCGGCATCGAGGCCAGCCTGATCCTGGGCGTCGCGGCCCTTCACGCACTTGGCGATTTCGCCCTCGGCATTCTTGACCGCCTTCAGCACGCCCTTGCCGAAATAGCGCTTCTTGTCACCGTCACGAAGTTCGACAGCTTCGCGGCTGCCGGTCGATGCACCACTCGGGGATGCCGCACGTCCGGAGAAGCCGGTCTCGAGAAAAACCTCGGCCTCCACCGTCGGATTGCCGCGTGAGTCAATGATTTCCCGGGCCAGCACGCGGACAATCTCGGACATCCAGTATTCCTCTTGAGTGGTTTCGGTTTGCCGAATTCTACGTCGCGCGTCGGCGTACCGCCATGAATGGGCCGATCATTGGGACAAGCCACCGACAGAACGGTCACGGATTGCCCTACGAAAACGAAAAAACCGGGCTTGGAGCCCGGCTTTCGTTTGCTTGAGACCTTCGGCTCAGCAGCTCAGTTGCTGTTCAGGCGCGACTCCAGCAACGGCTTGCGCTTGACCAGACGATCGAGCTCGACCAGCGTTTCCAGCAGATCGGCCATCTCCGATAGCGGCAAGGAGTTCGGGCCGTCGCACAGCGCTTCATCCGGTTTCGGATGGGTTTCCATGAACACGCCAGAGACACCGGCACCGACCGCAGCGCGCGCCAGCACTGGAATCATTTCGCGCATGCCGCCGCTGGCCGTGCCCTGCCCGCCCGGCAACTGCACGGTGTGGGTGGCATCGAAAACCACCGGCGCGAACTTGCGCATGATCGACAGGCCGCGCATGTCGGCAACCAGATTGTTGTAACCGAACGAGAAGCCGCGCTCGCAGAGCAGATACTGGTGCGGCGCCACGTCGGTCATCTTGTCGATGACGTTGCCCATTTCCCAGGGCGACATGAACTGGCCTTTCTTGACGTTGATCGGCCGGCCGGTCTTGGCCACGCTCTGCATGAAGTTGGTCTGCCGGCACAGGAAGGCCGGGGTCTGGATCACGTCGATAACCGAGGCCACTTCGCCCAGCGGCGTGTCTTCGTGGACATCGGTCAGCACCGGCACGCCGACCTTGGCTTTGACGGTCTCCATGATCTTCAGGCCTTCGGCAATGCCCGGGCCGCGATAGCTGCGACCGGAGCTGCGATTGGCCTTGTCGAACGAGCCCTTGAACACGTACAGGATGCCGAGGCGATCGGTGATCGCCTTGATCGTCGACGCCACTTCCAGCGCCAGATCCAGCGATTCCAGCGTATCCGGGCCGGCGATCAGGAACAGCGGTTGATCGATGCCGACATCGCGTCCACAAAGTTTCATCACGCCACCTCGGGCTGACTGGTCGCCTGATGAGCCAGACGCTGCTCGCGCGCTGCGCGGATGAAACCTTCGAACAGCGGATGACCGTCCCGCGGCGTCGAGGTGAATTCCGGATGGAACTGACAGCCGATGAACCAGGGATGCTCGGGCAGCTCGAGCATCTCCACCAGTTCGCCATCTTCCGACGTGCCCGCGATCTTCATGCCGCGCGCGGTCAAGGTATCGCGATAATTGTTGTTGAACTCGAAGCGGTGACGATGGCGTTCGCCGATCAGTTCCGCGTTGTAGAGCGCCCGCGAACGGCTGCCTGCCACCAGACGGCAAGTCTGGATGCCAAGGCGCATGGTGCCGCCGAGGTTGGAGTTCTCGCTGCGCGTCTCGATGCGGCCGGTGACGTCCTTCCACTCGGTGACCAGCGCGATGATCGGATGCGGCGACGCCGGCGCGAATTCGGTGGAGTGCGCGCCTTCCAGACCGCAGACATTGCGTGCGTACTCGATCGCCGCCACCTGCATGCCGAGGCAGATGCCGAGATACGGAATGCGATTCTCGCGAGCGTGGCGTGCGGCTTCGATCTTGCCTTCGATGCCGCGCTCGCCGAAGCCGCCGGGAACCAGGATCGCATCCGCACCCTGCAACACCGACAGGCCCTGGCTTTCGACGGTTTCCGATTCGATGAAGCGGATCTTGACCCGCGTCTTGGTATGCAGGCCGGCGTGATAGAGCGCTTCGTTCAGCGACTTGTAGGCATCGGCGAGATCGACGTACTTGCCGACCATCGCCACCTGCACTTCAACGTCCTGCTCGGCACGGGCGTTGACCACGCGCTCCCAGGCGCTGAGATCGGCCGGACGGCACTGCAGGCCGAAATGCTCGACGACCAGATCATCGAAGCCCTGCTGATGCAGCCAGCCGGGAATCTTGTAGATGTCGTCGAGATCGACGGCCGAAATCACCGCCCGATACGGCACGTTGGTGATCAGCGCGATCTTGCGCTTTTCGCCTTCCGGCATCGGCTTTTCCGAGCGGCACAGCAGC
>NZ_CAISIQ010000141.1 GCF_903885465.1 uncultured Nevskia sp. | reverse complement strand
CGACCAGATCCTTGAAGAACGGACTGGCGCTGTGCACCGCGTAGAAACCTTCGGCTACTACGCGCGTCATGTGTTCCATGCGGGCGGCGACGATGCGCAGGCCGGCAGCTTCGAAACGCGAATAGATGCCACCGATGACGTTCTTGGCAACGGCGTCGGGCTTGATGATCGAAAGGGTGCGTTCAACCGCCATGAGAATGTTCCGTGTGTTTGATGAATAAGTCGCCCACGGATCATCCGGGGGCGGAAAAACGCGGAATGTTAACGGTTTAACGAAGACAGCGGCAATCTGCCGCGCCGCAGCAACGCATTGAACGACCGGCGTCGCGCCACTCGCTGCGGATCAGGGCAGCCTTAGCTGACGGCGAAACTCTCGCCGCAGCCGCATTCGCCGGTGACGTTCGGGTTCTTGAACTTGAACGCTTCGTTCAGGCCGTCACGCTGGAAATCGAGGGTCAGCCCGTTGAGGAAGGACAGATGCTCCTTGGCCACCACCACCTTGGCGCCGTAGGCGTCGAACACTTCGTCCGCTTCGCCGGGGGCGTCGGCGTAATCGAGCACATAGGCATAGCCCGAACAGCCGGACTTCTTGACGCCGATGCGCAGGCCGTAGCCCTTGCCGCGCTTGGCCAACTGGGACTGGATGCGGTTTGCCGCCGTTTCGGTCAGGACGATGCTCATGCCATTTCTTCCTTGTGACGGGCGAAAACCGCGCGAAGCGCGTCCTCACCCAGCAATGCACAGTGTGCACGATCTTCCGGAATTTCAAGCGCAGCACGCAACGCGGGCGCCTTCAAGGCAGCCAGTTCAGCCATCGCCTTGCCCCGCGCCCAGCCAGCGACGTAGGCACCGACGGCGATCGTCGTCGGGCAGCCGTAGGCCAGGAATCGCGCTTCGGCGACCCGATCACCGTCGAGCCGCAGCGCCAGCCGCAGCACCGAACGCGCCGCAGGCGTGCCGGCTTCGGCGCTGATCACGTCTCGCGCGCCCTCGAGAAAACGCCCGGCGTTCGGCGTTTCGCGGAACAGCCGCCAGATCTGCGCGCCATAGCCGTAGGGATTGCCGGCTGCTTCGTCGGGCGGATTCGCGATCGGCGTTTCGCTGCCGAACGGCGACAAGGCCCGCAGCCACGCGACCTGAGCGATCACGGTGTCGGCGGCCTGCTCGATGTCGGCCAGGGTGGTCATCCGGCCGAACGAAAACCGCAAGGATGCATTGGCGGTTTCGTCATCGCGACCGAGTGCGCGCAGCACGTAGGACGGTTCGGCGGTCGCCGACGAGCAGGCCGAGCCGCTGGATACCGCGATGCCCGGCAGCGAGGCGCGCAAGGCTTCACCTTCGACACCGGGAAAACTCAGATTCAGCAAATGCGGCGCGGCACGTTCACCTTCTGTCGGGCCATTGCGCAGCACACCGGGAATCGTCTGCAGCCGCGACCACAGCGCATCGCGCAGCGCACTGAAATGCGCGATATCGACTTCGAACCGCTCCGCCGCCAGCGCGCAGGCAGCACCAAAACCGACCACCTGATGCGTCGCCAGAGTCCCCGAACGCATGCCCTGCTCATGGCCGCCGCCGTGCATCTGCGGGCTCAGGCGCGCGCGCGGCTTGCGCCGCACGAACAAGGCACCGACGCCTTTCGGCCCATACAGCTTGTGCGCCGACACGCTCAGCAGATCGACCGGCAGCGCGCGCAGATCGATCGCCAGCTTGCCGGCCGCCTGGGCGGCGTCGACATGCAGCATCACGCCGCGCGCGCGCAGCAGCGGCGCCAGCCGTTCGATGTCGTTGACCGCGCCGATCTCGTTGTTGACCCACATCAGCGACACCAGCGCGGTGTCCGGCGTGATCGCGGCGAGCACCGCTTCCGGCGTCACCACGCCGCGCGCGTCCGGCTTCAGATAAGTGACCCGGGCACCTAGCGTTTCCAGATGCCGGCAGGTATCGAGCACGCACTTGTGCTCGGTGCGCGAGGTGACGATGTGCACCGCGCGGCCGGCCTTCGGGAAGCCGCGGAATTCCAGCGCGCCCTTGATCGCCAGATTGTTCGATTCGGTGGCGCCGGAAGTCCAGATGATCTCGGCCGGCTCGGCGCCGATCAGCGCCGCGACCTGCGCCCTCGCCTGCTCCACCGCCGCCCGCGCCGCAAAACCCGGACCATGGGTCGACGCCGGATTGCCGTGCAGGCCATCGGGCTGCAGATACGGCAGCATCGCCCCGAAGACCTCGGGGGCGATCGGCGTGGTCGCAGCAAAGTCGAGGTAGATCATGCGGCCGCCACCTGCGCGTGCAGATCACCGAGCACGACCAGGAAACGGTCGATCTCGGTCTCGGTGCTGGTGATGCCGAGGCTGACCCGGATCGCCGAGAACGCGACGTCGCGCGGCCAGCCCATGCCGATCAGCACATGGCTGGGTTCGCCGGTGCCGGACGCGCAGGCCGAGCCGCTCGACACCGCGATGCCCTTGCGATCGAGCGCCATCAGCAGCGCTTCGCCTTCCCAGCCATCGACGCCGAACTGCACGGTGTTCGACAAGCGTGGCGAGCCATCGCCGAAAATCGTGATGCCCCGCATCGCGCGCAGACCGGCTTCGAGGCGCGCTTTCAGCACCGTCCAATGCGCAATGCGCTGCTCGCGCTCGGCAATCGCCAGTTCGGCAGCTACGCCGAAACCAACGATCGCCGCAAGGTTTTCGGTGCCGCCTCGCAAGCCACGCTCTTGGCCACCGCCGTGCAACTGGATCGCCAGTTCGACATGCGATTTCACCAGCAGCGCGCCAACGCCCTTCGGCCCGTACAGCTTGTGCGCGGACAGGCTCATCAGATCGGCACCGGATTCTCTGAAGCCGAAGGCCAGCTTGCCGCCAGCCTGCACAGCGTCGACATGCAGCAGCGCGCCGGCGTCATGGACCAGCTTCGCAGCGCGCGCGGTGTCCTGGATCACGCCGGTTTCATTGTTCGCCAGCATCAGGGCCACCAGCCTCAGCGGGCCGCGTGCGAGCTGTGCTTCGAAGGCTGACCAATCGACGATGCCGGCACGATCGACGGCAATTGTTTCGACGCCCCAGCCGTGGCCGATCAGCGATTCCGCCGCTTCGAGCACGGCCGGATGCTCGGTCGCGCCGTAGAGCACCCGCGTCGGCTGCGCGGTTTCGGTCAATCCCTTGAGCGCCAGATTGTTCGACTCGGTGGCGCCGCTGGTGAAGGTCAGCTCCGAGACTTCAGCACCGGCCAGTGCCGCCACCTGAACCCGCGCCGCTTCGATCGCATCGCGCGCGGCGCGGCCGTAGCGATGCACGCTCGACGCATTGCCGTACGGGCCGCTGAGATAGGGCAGCATCGCTTCGAGCACCCGCGGGTCCAGCGGCGTCGTCGCGTTGTAGTCGAGGTAGATCGGCATGCGGGAAGTTTACCGCCGACGGCCCGCCGGCCCCTTCAGCTCAAGCCGATCTCGCGCAGCCGCTGCCACAGATAGTCGTTCGCGGTGATCGGCTCGGGGTAACGACTGGGGTTTTCGGCCGTGATGCAGGACGGCAGCACGTCGATCAGGAAATCCGGATTCGGGTGCAGGAAATACGGCATCGAATAGCGAGCGCGACCGGCCGCCTCGCCTTTCGGGTTGACCACGCGATGGGTCGTCGACGGATAGACGTGATTGCTCAGCCGCTGAAGCATGTCGCCGATGTTGACGACGATCGCATCACCCTCGGTGGTCACCGGCAGCCAGTCGCCGCTTCGACTCAGCACTTCCAGCCCGCCGTCGCTGGCACCGACCAGCAAGGTGATCAGGTTGATGTCTTCGTGAGCGCCCGCGCGCTCATGGGCAGCGTCGTTCGGCCCGATCGGTGGATAGTGCAGCGCCCGCAGGATCGAATTGCCGTGGTCGATCTTGTCGTCGAACCAGTGCTGGTCCAGACCCAGATGCAGCGCCAGCGCCGACAGCACGCGGGCGCCAAGCGCACCCAGTGCGTCGTACAAGGCGCTGCCTGCTGCACGGAAGCCCGGCACTTCGGCCGGCCACAGGTTCGGCGCCATCGTCGCGGCGTACTTCGAGCCCGGTGGCAGCTCGCGGCCGATGTGCCAGAACTCCTTGAGATCGGGATGGGCCGCGCCTTTCGCGGTCTCGACCTTCAGCGGCGTCAACCCGCGGGTGCCGCCGGCGCCGCCCAAGTATTGATGCTTGATCGCGTCCGGCAGCGCAAAGAACGCGACGAAGGCCGCGTAGGCTTCGTCGATCAGCGCCTTCGGAACGCCGTGGCCGCGGATGCAGCAGAAACCGTATTCGCGATAAGCCGCGCCGAGTTCGGTAACAAAGGCCGCGCGATCATCGTCCCAGCGGCCGATATCCAGCGTCGGCACGCCGCTCACGGTTCATCGTTCTCCGTGGCGGCACCGGCGCGCAGATGCGGGAAAGTCTTGGTGGTCTGCTTCAGGCCCAGCGCTTCTTCGACCGAGGTCAGCATGCCGCGCAGGATGTTGATCTCGTGGCTGTCCGGTGCCGCGCGGCCATACATCCGGCGCATGCGCCGCATGATGAAGCGCGGCGCGGCCGGGTCGATGAAGGTGGTCGCGATCAGCACCTTCTCCAGATGGCCGAAGAAATGTTCCATCTGGCCCTGCGGCACCGGCTGGTGCTCGGGCAGTTCCGGCAGCTTGGCGCCGGCCGCCAAGCGTAGTTCGTAAGCCATGATCTGCACCGCCGCGGCAAGGTTCATCGAGCCGAATTCGGGGTCTGTCGGAATCGCCACCGCTTCGCGGCAATGGTCGAGTTCCTCGTTGGTCAGGCCGATCCGCTCGCGGCCGAAGACGATCGCGACCTTGCCCGGATGCTCGCCGGCCGCCAGCCGCGTCACGCATTCGCGCGGCTCGGAAAACGGAATCGACACGTAGCGCACGCGCGCCGTGGTGGCGATCACGTGCTCGCAGTCGGCCACAGCCTCGGCCAGGGTCGGGTAGATCGTCGCGCCTTCCAGGATGCTGTCGGCGCCGCTGGCCAGCGCGGTCGCTTCAGGGTCCGGAAAACGGTGCGGTTCGACCAGGGCGAGATCGTTCAGCCCCATGTTGCGCATCGCGCGCGCGGCCGAACCGATGTTGCCGGGATGGCGGGTGGCAACGAGCACAATGCGGATGCGGGATAATAGTTCCACTTCTTGATTCATCGACGGCAGAGCCGGAAGTTTCCGGCTTTGCTCGCGCGGATGCCAGTTTCAGGCGCCGCCGTCGTTCACCGGAACCCGCTTTCCATGCATCCGCTCGTCAACATCGCCGTCAGCGCCGCCCGTACCGCCGGCAACTTCATCAGCCGCAGCATCGATCGTGTCGATACGCTGACCATCGAAAGCAAGGGGCGGAATGATTTTGTTACCCAGGTCGATCGCAGCGCCGAAGCCGAGATCATCAAGGTGATCCGCAAGGCCTATCCGCAGCATGCGGTGCTCGGCGAAGAGACCGGCGCCAGCGGTGACAACGAAGTGGTCTGGATCATCGATCCGCTCGACGGCACCACCAACTTCCTGCACGGCCTGCCGCACTTCGCGGTATCGATCGGTATCCAGGTGCGCGGCAAGCTCGAGCACGGCGTGATCTACGCGCCATCGACCCAGGATCTGTACATCGCCACCCGCGGCGGCGGCGCCACCTTGAACAACCGCAAGATCCGCGGCAGCACCGCCAAGGAACTCGACAGCGCGCTGATCGGCACCGGCATCCCGATCAAGCCGGAACTGCTCGACGCCTATATGCCGATGCTGAAGACCATCGCCAGCAACAGCGCCGGCATCCGCCGCGCCGGTTCGGCTGCGCTGGACCTCGCCTATGTCGCCGCCGGCCGTCTCGATGGCTTCTTCGAGCTCGGCCTCAAGCCCTGGGACATGGCGGCCGGCATCGTGCTGGTGCAGGAAGCCGGCGGCACCGTCACCGAGTTGTATGACCCGCGTGGCGACGTGATGAAAACCGGCCACATCCTGGCCGCGCCGCACAAGCTGCATGCGCAGCTCAGCGATGCGCTGCGCGGAGCAGCGCAGCCGATCGTGCCGGCTGCCGAATAGCCAACATTGGCAATCGGTAATCTGGAGCCAAGGGCGGCTCCAGCTTCGGTCGGTAGCGTGGCGACTCCCTCACGGACGCCGCCATGCACTTCATTCCGATCACTACCGCTGCGAGCCTGCTGCTGGCGACTGCCGCCTGTAACCGCAACGCATCGCAGCCCGCTGCTGCGAAGCCAGCCGCCGCACTAGTCGCGCATGAAGCGAATCTGCTGACGCTGTCGGCCGAGACGCAGCAGCGGCTCGCGCTGGTCACCACAACGGTCCATCCCGGGAAGCTCGCCCGCGTTCGCCATACCAGCGGTGAAGTGGTCGCCGCGCCGCTCGGTGCTGCCGGCATCCCGATCGATGCCGGCCGCAATCTCGCCACGCTCGGCAGTCAGCAGACCGCTGCCGATGGCGAAGTCGCCCGCGCACAAGCGGTCACCGCACTGGC
This sequence comes from uncultured Nevskia sp., assembly GCF_903885465.1. Classification (GTDB taxonomy): domain Bacteria; phylum Pseudomonadota; class Gammaproteobacteria; order Nevskiales; family Nevskiaceae; genus Nevskia. Next base: position 1,147 of record NZ_CAISIQ010000141.1, on the reverse strand, counting down.
CCGGATCGCCGCCGGCCGCAGCGAAGCGCTGCTCGACGATGGCGCCGGCAGCGCCCGCGCCCGAGACGAAGCCGCTGCCGCACTCGCCGCGGCACAGGCAGCCGAGCAGGCAGCACTGGCGCAGCGCGCCTTGCTCGGGCCGGCGATCGGCGCGATCAACAGCCGCTCGACGATCTGGATTCGCGTGCCGATCTTCGCCACCGATGCCCAGCGCATCCTGCGTGAGCGCACCGCCGAAGTGAGGACGCTGGACGCGAGCGGCCCGGCCCGCCTCGCCCGCCCGATCGCGGCAACGCCGTCGGCGAGCTTCGTGGCCGGCACCGTCGACGCTTACTACGCGGTCGACAATCGCGATCAGGCCTATCAACTCGGCCAGAGAGTCGCCGTGCAATTGCCGCTGGCAGGACTCGACAGCGGCCTGCTGCTGCCGGTGTCCGCGATCGTTCGAGACATCGACGGCGGTGAGTGGGTTTACCGAGCCATTGCATCGGGCCAGTACCGGCGTGCGCGCATCGAAGTCGCCCATCGCGACGCCGGCCAGGCGCTGCTGTCGCGCGGACTGAGCGATGGCGATGAAGTGGTGAGCACCGGAGCCGCCGAACTGTTCGGCAGCGAATTCGGCGCCGGCCATTGAAGCTCACATGATGCTAGGCGCACTGATCCGCACCGCACTGTCGCAGCGCGTGCTCGTTCTCGCCGCCGCGGTGCTGCTGATCGCGCTGGGCCTGCGCGCTGCTCGCGATGTGCCGCTCGACGTGTTCCCGGAATTCGCACCGCCGAAGGTCGAGATCCAGACCGAAGCGCCGGGGCTATCGACCGAGGAAGTCGAGCAACTGGTCTCGGTGCCGATCGAGATCGTCGTCAGCGGCATTCCCGGCCTCGATACCGTGCGCTCGAAATCGGTGCTCGGCCTGTCCTCGGTGGTGCTGCTGTTCAAGGCCGATGCCGATCTGCTGGTCGCGCGGCAGACCGTGCAGGAGCGCATCGCCCGCGTGCAGACAAGCTTGCCGACGGCGGCGCGGGCGCCAGTGATGCTGCCGCCGCTGTCGTCGACCAGCCGGGCGATGAAGATCGGCCTGTCGTCGAAAACGCTCGATGCGATGCAGCTGTCCGAGCTGGTGCGCTGGACGATCCGGCCGCGGCTGAT
>NZ_CAISIQ010000140.1 GCF_903885465.1 uncultured Nevskia sp. | reverse complement strand
CCAGATCACGTGGATCATTCCCGGGATCGGCGGCTTGCGAATCATCATCAGGCCGTAGGTCTGGTTCTTACGCTGTGCTGAGTCGGTCGGCCAGTAGCAGTTCCACAGATCCAGCGCCGGCTCGTCGACCGGGCTGCCGGCAGTCCAGAACTGCAGGGTCTGGTACGGGTACTGGGTGCGGATGGTCATCTTGTCGATGGAGCCATCGCTGACCTTCGCAGCGCCCTTGCGGTTGATCATGAAACGCTCGCCGAGTGGCTGCTTGCCGGCGGCGCGGGAGAAGGTGTAGTCGCATTCCACCCAGCCATCGCCGCTGCGCAGGTCGATCATCGTGGCGCGGATGCTGCCCATCAGGCTGCGATGCAGGAACTGATGGTTCATGTCCATCAGGTTCTCGTGCATGAAGCTCCAGTGGCAGCCGATGGTCCGATCCAGGGTGCGGGTCTTGTACTCGGACTTGGCGAACGTGGAGACATCCGGGAATGCGCCATACCCGGCGGCCGAGAGATCGCCCGGGTAGACGAACACGAAGCCGTAGGCCTCGCGCGCCGGGTAGCTCTTGACGCCGTTCGGCAGCTGCTTGCCTTCATCGAGATACGGCACGTTGACGCAGGCGCCAGTGCGGTCATAGGTCCAGCAGTGGTAGTGGCACTGCAGACGTTCGCCACGGACGACGCCGAGGCTCAGCGGCACCTGACGATGCGCGCAGCGATCTTCCAGCGCGAACAGCTCGCCCTTCTCCGGCCGCACCAACGCGATCGGTTCGCCGGCGAAACTGACGGCCAGCGATTTGCCAGTCTTGAGTTGCTTGGAGCGTGCCAGCGGGTACCAGAAGTTCGGATCGAGGCCGGACTTGCGCAGGTCGGCGGCTTCGCGCTTCGGTGCGGGGGCATGGCGGCGGAGGGCGGTGATCGAGGACATGAGTACAGCTCCGGAAAGAATCAAAATTTTCGGAAAAGAGCCTAGCACGAGGCTTCTTTATGCTCCCTCCCCCGCTACGCAGGGGACGGAGACCAGCAAGGTCTAGCCCTTCAGCAGCGGCTTCAGGAATCGGCCGGTATGCGAGCGCTTGTTCTTGGCGATGTCTTCCGGCGTGCCGGCTGCGACGATCTCGCCGCCGCCGCTGCCGCCTTCCGGGCCCATGTCGATCAGCCAGTCGGCGCGCTTGATGACATCGAGGTTGTGCTCGATGACCACCACGGTATTGCCGGCATCACGCAAGCGATCGAGCACCTTCAGCAGCTGGGCGACGTCGTGGAAATGCAGGCCGGTGGTCGGTTCGTCGAGGATGTACAAGGTCCGGCCGGTGTCGCGCTTCGACAGTTCCTTGGCCAGCTTGACTCTCTGCGCTTCGCCGCCCGAGAGCGTGGTCGCGTTCTGGCCAAGCTTCACATACGAAAGGCCGACGTCGAGCAGGGTTTCCAGCTTGCGGGCCAGCGCTGGCACCGGCTTGAACAGCGCCAGCGCGTCTTCGATGGTGAGATCGAGCACGTCGTTGATGCTCTTGCCCTTGTAGCGGATTTCCAGGGTTTCGCGGTTGTAGCGCTTGCCCTTGCAGGTATCGCAGGTGACGTAGACATCGGGCAGGAAGTGCATCTCCACCTTGATGACGCCGTCGCCCTCGCAGGTTTCGCAGCGGCCGCCCTTGACGTTGAAGCTGAAGCGTCCGGCTTCGTAGCCGCGTTCGCGGGACTGCGGCACCTGCGCGAACAGCTCGCGGATCGGTGTGAACAGGCCGGTGTAGGTCGCCGGGTTCGAGCGCGGCGTGCGGCCGATCGGCGATTGGTCGATGTCGATGACCTTGTCGAGGTGCTCCAGGCCTTCGATGCTGTCGCAGGCCGCGTGGCGGGTGCCGGCATTGTTCAGCGCCCGCGCCGCGTAGCCGAGCAGGGTGTCGTTGATCAAGGTCGACTTGCCGGAGCCGGAGACGCCGGTGACACAGGTCATCAGACCGATCGGAATCTCGGCAGTGACGCCCTTCAGATTGTTGCCGCGAGCATTGCGCAACACGATCTGCTTCTTCGGATCGCGTTTGCCGCGAAGCTTCGGCACCGGAATGCCTTCTGTGCCGGACAGATAGCGGCCGGTCAGCGATTTCGGGTTGGCGATCACCTGCGCCGGCGTGCCCTGGGCGACGATGTGACCGCCGTGGACGCCGGCACCGGGGCCGATGTCGACGACGTAATCGGCCTGACGGATCGCTTCCTCGTCGTGCTCGACGACGATCACCGTGTTGCCGATGTCGCGCAGATGAACGAGCGTCTTCAGCAAGCGTTCGTTGTCGCGCTGATGCAGGCCGATGCTCGGTTCATCGAGCACGTAGAGCACGCCGACCAGGCCGGCGCCGATCTGCGAGGCCAGACGGATGCGCTGCGCTTCGCCGCCGGACAGGGTTTCCGCCGAGCGCGACAAGGTCAGGTAATCGAGGCCGACATTGTTCAGGAAGCCGAGGCGCGCGCTGATCTCCTTGAGGATCTTGTCGGCAATCTCGCCCTTGTGGCCGGGCAGACTCAGTTTCTGGAAATGCGCTTCGGCGTCGCGCACCGATTTCGAAACCACGGTCGGCAGGCTGGTGCCGTCGACGAAGACGTGGCGCGCCGAGCGATTCAGACGCTCACCCATGCATTCCGGGCACGGCTTGTCGGACAGATACTTGGCCAGTTCCTCGCGCACCGCGGCCGATTCGGTTTCCTTGTAGCGACGCTCCAGATTCGGCAGCACGCCCTCGAACTTGTGGATGCGGGTGACCACCTTGCCGCGCTCGTCCGGGTACTCGAAGGCGATCTTGTCGTCACCCGAGCCGTACAGCACGGCGGTGCGCGCCTTCTCCGGCAGCTTCTGGAACGGCTTGTCGGTATCGAACTTGTAGTGCTTGGCCAGCGACGAAACCAGCGCCCAGTAATAGGGATTGCGGCGGTCCCAGCCGCGGATCGCGCCGTCGGCGAGCGAGGCATCCGGATGGGTGACGACACGGTCCGGATCGAACACCTGCAGCACGCCGAGGCCATCGCAGCTGGCGCAGGCGCCGCTCGGCGAATTGAACGAGAACAGACGCGGTTCGAGATCTTCCAGCGAGTAGCCGCAGTGCGGGCAAGCCATGCGAGCGCTGAAGGTGATGTCCGGCGTCGCGGCGGCAGTCGTGTGCGGGGCAACCAGCGCCAGACCATCGGACAAGCGCAGCGCGGTCTCGAAGGATTCAGTGATCCGCTGTTTGATGTCGGGTCTGACTTTGAAGCGATCGACGACGATCTCGATGTCGTGCTTCAGCTTGCGGTTCAGGGTCGGCGCTTCGTCCAGCTCGTAGACCTTGCCGTCGATGCGCGCGCGAACGAAACCCTGGGCGCGCATCTGATCGAACCATTCGGCGTGCTCGCCCTTGCGGCCACGAACCACCGGCGCCAGCAGCATCCAGGCCGATTCGGCCGGCAGTGCCAGCACGTGGTCGACCATCTGCGAAACGCTCTGCGCTTCCAGCGCCACCGCCGGATGATCCGGGCAGTACGCGGTACCGACGCGGGCATAGAGCAGGCGCAGGTAATCGTAGATTTCGGTGACGGTGCCAACCGTCGAGCGCGGGTTGTGCGAGGTCGATTTCTGCTCGATCGAGATCGCCGGGCTCAGGCCTTCGATCGAATCGACATCCGGCTTCTGCATCATCGACAGGAACTGCCGCGCGTAGGCCGACAGGCTCTCGACATAGCGGCGCTGGCCTTCGGCGTACAGCGTGTCGAATGCCAGCGAAGACTTGCCGGAACCGGACAGCCCGGTGATGACGATCAGCTTGTCTCGCGGCAGCTCCAGCGAGATGTTCTTCAAATTGTGCGTGCGCGCACCGCGGATGCGGATCGAATCCATGACGGGAAAGATTAGTGAACGCTGGGGGCAATCGAGCACTATACGGAACTTGCCGCCCTCCCCGCCCATGCTCGAGTTGCAGTGACTGATTTCCCGTCCCGCGAAACGCCGGCGCGCCAGCCGCTGGTCTGGCTGATGATCGGCAGCAATGCGGGTGAGACCGGCCAGCTGCGTGTGCTGGGCCGGGCCTTGGGTTGGCCGTGCATCGAGAAATCGATCGATGGACCCGGTCCTGCGCCGGCCATCGGCGAAGCCTGGCCGGATCTGGTGATCTCGTTCGGCAAGGGTCTGCGTGCTGCAACAAAAGTGGTCGCGCGCAGCGATCGGCGCACCCGGCTGGTGCACCTCGGCCGGCCGCGCTGGGTCAGGCTGGACGCGATCGATCTGATCATTCCGATGCCGCAGGACCGACTGCCGGCGGCGGTCAACGTGTTGCCGATCCGCATGTCCTTCAATGATCGGATCGGTATGCCCGATGCAGTGTCTGCCAACGTATCGTCCGGCGGCTGGCAGGACCTGCCGCGGCCGTGGACGGTGGTGCTGGTCGGCGGCGCGACCCGGCACTTTCGCTTCGACGAGGATGACGCCCGGAAGCTCGGCACGCTGGCCAGCCGGCACGCCCAGGCGAGTGGCGGCAGCCTGCTGGTCACCACCAGCCCGCGCACCGGCGCCAGCACTGCGCAGGCCTTGCGATCCGCGCTGCAGGCGCCGCATTTCTTCTACGAGTACCGGCGCGGCGACGATGCCAATCCGCTGCCCGTCTGGCTGCAGCAGGCCGACGATCTGATCGTCACCGGCGACAGCGCCTCGATGCTCGCCGAAGCCTGGCGCACCGGCCGGCCGGTGCAGGTGCTTCCGCTCGCCGGCCACAGCACGCCGATGCGTCGCTGGCTGGCCGGCCTGCAGCGGCGTTGTCCGAAGGTGCTCTACGCCTTGCTGCTGAAGCGCGGCATCGTCGCTGCGCCGGTCGATCTGGCGGGCTGGATCGACGAACGCATCGCCGAGGGAGATTTCAGCGTGCTCGGTCAGAACGATGTCGGTCGCCAGAAATTAAGGCGTGCCGATGACGATCTGGCCAGAGCGGTGACCAGGATTCGCAGCCTGCTGGACCAGTAGGTCAGCCGGCTCGCCGCGCCAGTTCGACGCAAGCCAGTGCATCGGGGCGCAGATGGCGTCGAGCCATTTCGTCTTCGAGGAAGCGCTGCGAGAACACGCCGAGGTCGAGGCACTCGCCGACCAGCCGGAAGAAATGCTGCTGCTGGGCAGGATCGGGATGAGTCTTGTAGCGGCCGTTCGGCGCATCGCCGGCCACCAGACGGTTGCCGACCCGGCGCAGGCGTTGCTTGAGCCGCTGCAGACGGCTGCGGCCGTTGGTTACGAATTCCGCGGGCAGGCCGCTTTTCCAGGGCTGGGTCTTGCGGTTGGTGTTGTGCAGCATGCGGGTGTCCGGTGCCAGCCGATCGAAATCGTTCCAGACCGTTTCCAGCGCGCCGACCGAGCCAGCGGGCTCGTCGAGCAGCCACATCCAGTCCCGATAGTCGCGGCTGCCCTCGAACAGTTCGCCGAACTGCCGCTCCGCCTGCCAGTGCGAAAGCTTGGCGCAATCGAGCAGCATGACGCTCGATGCGAAATGCTCGGGTTCACCGGCCTTGGCCGGGATCGCGCGCGCCAGCACCGCGTGCGACTGCATGTCCCGCTCCAGCAGTTCGTTGATGTCGCCGATCGCGAAGATGTCCGGATCGATGACCACCGCCCGCCCCTGATAGCCCATCTCGGCCGGCACCGCGAAGCGCAGCGGCGTGAACGACTGCAGGTCATTGGCATCCCAGACCACCGGCAAACCCTCGCGCCGATAGGACTGGCCGTGACGCTGCTCGATGAAGGCGTGGCTCTCGGCCTCGATCAGGCGCACGTCGAAACGCTCGGGATGGGCGCTGTTGCGCTTCAGCGCATGGCGGGCCACTTGCGCGCCGACGATCTGCCGAGCGTTGGTGTGGATGAAGACGGTAGGACGCATGCTGGCGAGTGGGTTCAGATCGAAAGACACGCGGATCATCGTGGATTTTATTGCATCATGCGGTGCAGAAAATGTTCGTTCCCGCTCGAGGTCGCCCCATCCGCACGTTCGCCGCAGTCACCACCTGCCATGCCGCCGGCTACGCCGAGCATGGGCGGCGCATGGTTGAAACCTTCGGTCAGCACTGGCCTTCCGAAGTCCCCCTGCTGCTGTATGCCGAAGGCTTCGTACCGGATCCAGCGCCGTGTCTGCAGGTTCATGACCTGCTGGCCGACTGCCCGGAACTGGTGGCCTTCAAGGCTCGCCACGCGGACAACCCGCTGGCGCATGGCAAGACCCGCCGTTTCCGCCCGAAGCTGGCGCTGAAGGCCAAACCGCCGTGGATCAAGATCAAGGGCCGCAACTGGGGCGACGGCTATCGCTGGAACGCGGTGCGCTTTGCCCACAAGGTCTACGCGATTCTCCACGCCGCCCGTCAGGTCGACGCCGATGTGCTGATCTGGATCGATGCCGATACGGCCTTCTTCGCCGATGTCGATCTCGCCCGGCTGGAGCGCTACATGCCGCCGGATCGGATGGTCGGTTTCCTGGAACGGCCGCGCAACACGCATACCGAGTGCGGCTTCGTCAGCTACAACCTGCGGCATCCCGGAGTTCGTCGTTTCCTGGACGAATTCGAGGCGATGTACACCCAGGACGAATTGTTCAGCGAGTACGAATTCCACGACTCCTTCCTGTTCGATGTCGTGCGCCGCCGGGCCGAGGCGCGCGGCGATCTGGGTCATGACATCGCCGAGGGCATCGGCCACCGCGCCAGCCACGTGCTGATCAATTCCTCGCTCGGCGAGTTCATGGATCACATGAAGGGCAATCGCAAGGAAGCCGGCACCAGCCGCGCCGACGATCTGGTGGTCAAGCGCGACGAAGCCTACTGGCAGCGGATGAAAAAGCCGGATCAACCCTGAAGCGATTGCTGCAGCCGCGCCGTCAATCACGCCTCCCCACGATTCAAGCGATTCATGTCGACCCGTTCCCCCGCCTTCGAACATTCAGGCTCGCGCTCCCTGCTGAGGATCGCCGCGGCCATTCCCCTGCGCCGCAACATCGTGGTGATGCTCTGCCTGTCGTTCGCGAGCATCGCCGAAGGCATCGGCATCGCCACCCTGCTGCCGCTGATCGCGGTACTCGGCGATGACGGCTCGAAGACCAATGCGCTGAGCAAGGGCGTGCTCGGCGTCCTTGATCGCCTGCATCTGCCGCACGATCCGGCGATCCTGCTCGGCATCATCGCCGCCGGCATGCTGCTCAAGGCCGGCCTGATGCTGCTCGCGCTGCGCCAGGTCGGCCATGCGGTAGCCGATGTCGCGGCCGGCATGCGGCTGGGCCTGATCGAAGCGCTGCTGCATGCCCGCTGGAGCTATTACGTGCGGCAGCCGGTCGGCCGCTTCTCCGGCGCGCTGGGCGGCGAAGCGACGCGGGCCGGCGAGGCCTACAACGCGTTGAGCCTGATGTTTTCGCTGTCGGTGCAGGCGCTGGTCTATCTGCTGATCGCCGCGCTTGCCTCGTGGAAGCTCGCAGTCATGGCGATCCTGGTCAGCCTGATCATGATCGGCTCGCTGAACCGCCTGCTGGCCGTCGCCAAGCAGAACGCCCGGGTGCAGAGCGGACGCCTGCAGTCCCTGCTGGTGCGGCTGACCGACGTGCTGGTCGGCATCAAGCCGATGAAGGCGATGGCCCGGCATGCGCGCTTCAACACCCTGTTCCAGCAGGATCTGAAGGCCATCCGCAAGGCTTCGCGCCGGCAGGTGTTCTCGAAGAATGCCAACAAGGCGCTGCAGGAACCGATCCTCGCGCTGTGTCTGAGCATCGGCATCTTCGGCGCGCTGCGGGTGATGCAGCTGCCGATCGGCGAAGTACTGATCATGAGCCTGCTGCTGGCCAAGATCGTCTCGATCGTCGGCAAGGCGCAGCAGGAATTGCAGAACGTCTACGCCGCCGAAAGCGGCTTCTTCCTGGTCCGGCAAGCGATCGAGGACACCCAGCAGGCGCGCGAAAACGCCCACGGTGGACAGGCCCCGACCTTCACCGAGGAGCTGCGTTTCCGCGACGTCTCGTTCGCTTTCGATGGTCACCGCATCCTGCGCAACGGCAGCTTCATGCTGAAGGCCGGCGAAGTGGCGGCGCTGACCGGCCCTTCCGGCGCCGGCAAGACGACGCTGGTCGATCTGCTGCTGGGCCTGCATCAACCGGATGCCGGCGAGATCCTGATCGACGGCGTACCGCTCGATCAGCTCGATCTGATGCGCTGGCGCGCCATGACCGGCTACGTGCCTCAGGAGCTGATGCTGTTCAACGACAGCATCGCCACCAATGTCACGCTCGGCGCGCCCGAATTCAGCCGCGACGACGTCGAACGCGCACTGCGCCAGGCCGGTGCCTGGGATTTCGTCGCCCGGCTGCCGGAAGGCATCGATACCAGCGTCGGCGAGCGCGGCAGCATGCTGTCCGGTGGCCAGCGCCAGCGCATCGCCATCGCCCGCGCGCTGGTCCACCAACCGCGCCTGCTGATCCTCGACGAAGCCACCAGCGCGCTCGATCCGGGCACCGAAGCCGGCATCGTCGACAACGTCTGCGCACTGGCCCGGAGCACGGGGCTGTCGGTGCTGTCGATCTCGCATCACGCCGCCTGGGTGGACGCGGCCGAACGGGTAATTCGTCTCGAAGGCGGGGCTCTGACCGAGACCCGAGTTGGCGTCTAAGGACCGCGACCGACCTCATCTGCTGTTCGCGCCGTACTACAAATGGGGCGGCAGCAGCGAGTTCGTTCGGGCCGTGACTCTTGCGCAGGCCGCCCAGCGACGCTGGCCGGCGGCGACCATTGAATTCCTGCTGCCCGGCGGCGCCGAAACCCGGCACGACTGCCCGTTCCCTGTCACTTTCAACGACATGCATCTCGACAAACCATCCCGGATCAGCTTCCTGAACCGGGAGATCAGCGAGCGCCGTCCGCATCTGGTGATCTTCGATTGCTACAGCCATCCAGCGGTGCTCGATCAGTGCCGCGCCGTCGGCGCACGCGCCGCCTATGTCGCCGATCAGCCGGGAACCTGCAAGCGCGCCTTCGAATGGCCCTGGCTCTGGCGGCTCGATGCTCACTGGCAGCAGCGCCCTTATCTGACCTTGCAGGCATTCACGCACGGGCAGCAGCTGCTGTCGGCGATCAGCAGCACGCGGCGCGCGATCTTCGATACCTACTTCGACGACCAGATACCTGATCTCCGCAGCTTGCCGCCGGAGATCCAGACGCGCCTCGATCAACCGTTTGCCTTGCTGGTGCCGGGCGGCGGCGGTTATCGAGTCGACGGCCGCTATGTCGGCGACATCTTCCATGCCGCGGCGGAACGGCTGCATGCGGCCACCGGCCTCGATGCGATCACCGTGCTCGGGCCCTTGCACCAAGGGCCAATTCCGGAGGGACGGACGCTGGCCATCTAGGCGCTGAACCTGCCCCAGCTGCTGGCGCTGATGCAACGGGCCCGAATCATCGTCACCAATGGCGCTACCGGCGCGCTACATCAGGCGCTGGCCTGCGGCGCCGCCTGCGTCGCCTCGCCGCTCGGCGGTTCCGACCAGCCGGAACGGATCAGGCGTTATGCCAGAGCCGGCCTGCTGCTGGCTGCAGCACCGGAAGCCGCAGCGCTGGCGAAAGCCGCTGAAAGACTGCTGACGGCCGAAGGTGACCCGATCCGCGAGCGCGTCTCCGCCCTGAAGCCGGTCAATGGCATTCCGCTGATGATTCGCCTGATCGACGAGCAACTGCAGTTGCGCGGCGTATCGACGGCGAGCGGCGCAGGTAAACCGCTACCATAGCGGCCAACTCCGGCACCCCCGATTGGCCCGCCGAGCACCGCTTCAACGCCGCCCGCGGCGTCTTCCCGCGCCTCCGAATGAAAGTCGTCTTTCCGTACATCGCGCAGACCCACCAGATTCCGCACAGCTTCCCGATCGCCGCCGAACTGGCGACGCAGCGGCCGGACTGGGCGGTACATATCGCTTGCTCCACCGACGAGCAGGAACGCCTCGTCCGGCGGTTGATGGGCTTGTACCCGAAGGCCCGGCTGCGCATCGATCGCCTGCGGATCAGCTGGCTGCAACGCCTGTATCAGCGCCTGCGTGGCGAAGGCATTCCGCCGAAGACCCTGGTGCTGATCGGCAACCGCCGCTATTTCCGCCGCTTCGACGCGCTGGTGGTGCCCGAGCGCACCTCGCTGCTGCTGAAGAAACTGCGCCTGCCGAAACTGAAGATGATCTGGACCAATCACGGCGCACCCGGCCGCGCCGTGACCTACGCCGACGACCTGATCGAGTTCGACTACCTGCTGCTGGCCGGCGAGCGGCAAGCGGCGCGGATGCGCGAACAGGGCACCTTGCGCGAAGGCCTCTACCACGCCGGCTGTTACGCGAAGTTCGATCTCGTCGACCGGCTCGATACCCAGCGTCGCCGGCTGTTCGACAACGACCGTCCGACGGTGCTCTACAACCCGCATTTCGAAGCCGGTCTGTCGTCCTGGCCGAAGCATGGCTTCGCAGTGCTCGAGCACTTTGCGCAGTCGAAGGACTGGAACCTGATCTTCGCGCCGCACATCCGCCTGTTCGATCGCCGCGATCCTGCCACCCAGGCGCGGCTCGATCGCTACCGCACCTTGCCGCATGTGCTGATCGACACCGGCAGCGATGCCTCGATCGACATGACCTACACCCAGGCCGCCGATGTCTATCTCGGTGACGTGTCGAGCCAGATCGCCGAATTCATGGTTCGGCCCAGACCTTGCTTGTTCATCAACAGCCACGACGCTGCGTGGCAGAACTCGCCGGACTATCTGTTCTGGCAGCTCGGAACCGTGATCGCCAACGTCGACGATCTGGACGTGGCGCTCAGCGATGCAGTCGCCAACCATGGCCACTGGATCGAACGCCAACGCCAATACTTTCGCGACACCTTCGACGCCGACCCGGAAGCCATAGGCCGTTCGGCCGCCGCAGGCGCCGCTGCCATTGCGAGCTTCCTGGAAACCAGCCGATGAATCGCGACGAAATACGCGCCACCGCAGGCCTCAGCGTCATCTATTCGCTGCGCATGCTGGGAATGTTCATGATTCTCCCGGTGTTCGCGCTCTATGCCCGCGACTTGCCGGTACCGGCCACCGCCTTGCAGATCGGCCTGGCGATCGGCCTGTACGGGCTGATTCAGGCAGCGCTGCAGATTCCGTTCGGCTGGCTCTCGGATCGCATCGGCCGCAAGCCGGTGATGGTCGGCGGGCTGGCGCTGTTCGCGCTCGGCAGCGCGCTGGCCGGTGCGACGCACGACATCCACTGGATCATGGCCGGACGTGCGCTGCAGGGCGCCGGTGCGATCTCGGGGGCTGCGTCCGCCTGGCTGGCCGACGTCACCCGGCCGCAAGTACGCAGCACCGCGATGGCGATCCTCGGTGCCGGGCTCGGCGTCTCGTTCATCCTGGCGCTGGTACTCGGGCCGATCGTCGCCGGCTTCATCGGCGTGTCCGGCATCTTCGATCTGACCGCCGTGCTCGCCACCGCGGCGATTCCGCTGGTGATCTGGGGCATTCCGGCAGCGCCGAAGCTGCCGCCGGCCGGCGCACCGGCCTCGATCCGCGCCGCCCTCGCCGATCCGCAACTGCTGCGGCTCGATGCCGGCATCTTCCTGCTTCACGCGACGATGACCGCCGTGTTCGTGGCCTCGCCGCTGGCGCTGGAAAAAACTCTCGGCCTCGCCGGCAACGAGCACTGGAAGGTCTGGCTGCCGCTGCTGCTGGTGTCGATCGTGCCGGTGTTCCCGCTGTTCCGGATTGTCGAAAAGCGCCAGATCGCCAAGCCGATGTTCATCGCCGCGGTCACCGCCCTGACGGTGGCGATGCTGCTGGCAGCCGGCGCCTGGCAATCGAAGACTGGCCTGGTCGCCGCCCTGTTCCTGTTCTTCCTCGGTTTCAACTACCTGGAAGGCGCCCTGCCCTCACTGATTTCCCGGAGAGTGCCGCCGGAACGCAAGGGCGCGGCGCTCGGCGTCTATTCCAGCGCCCAGTTCCTCGGCGGCTTCGCCGGCGGCTCGCTTGGCGGCATCACGCTGGGGCACTTCGGCGTGGCCGGGGTGTATGCAACCGCGGGCGCGCTGGCGGCGATCTGGCTGATAATAGTTGGGACGGGGGCCTCTGGCCTCGCGGTTGCTGACCGAGCAATCCCGGCCCCGGAACACACGACAAATTGAGCAGCACGGAGGCGATATGGCATCACGCGGCGTAAACAAGGTCATCCTGATCGGCAACCTCGGCAAGGACCCTGAAGTGAAGTACTTCCCGAACGGCGATGCGTTCTGCAACCTGACCCTCGCCACCTCGGAGTCGTGGAACGACAAGGCCTCCGGCGAAAAGAAGGAAAAGACCGAGTGGCACAACGTAGTGTTCACGCGGAAGCTCGCGGAGATCGCCGGCCAGTACCTGAAGAAGGGCGCCAAGGTCTACGTCGAAGGCTCCCTGCGCACCCGCAAGTGGCAGGACAAGGAAGGCCAGGATCGCTACACCACGGAAATCCTGGTCAACGACATGCAGATGCTCGACGGCCGCAGCGGTGGAGGCGGCGGTGGCGGCATGAGCGACGACGACTACAGCCAGCAGCCACCGACCCGTACCTCGCCACCAGCCCGCAGCAGCGCCCCATCGCGCGCGCCGCAGCCGCAGGCAGCACCGGCGGCCGAGCATTTCGAGGATGACGACATCCCGTTCTGATCGGGCTGCGCGTCTCTGCTACCAATGACCCCCTGGCGACAGGGGGTCATTTTTTGTCTGCCCGCCGGCTCAGTAACCGCCGCCCAAGGCCTTGAACAAACCGATCGCCGCAGTCTGCTGCGCGAGCGAGGCTTGCACCAGGCTGTCTTCGGAACTGAGGCGGGTGCGTTGAGCGTCGAGCAGCGTCAGCAGGTCGTCGGCGCCAGCGTCGTAGCGGGTGCGGGCCAGCTGGTAGGCCAGCCGGGCCTGTTCGGTGGATTGCTGCAGCAGCGCGGCGCGCTGCTCGTTGGTGCCGACGGCGACCAGATTGTCTTCGACGTCCTTGAGCGCCAGCAGCACGGTCTG
>NZ_CAISIQ010000139.1 GCF_903885465.1 uncultured Nevskia sp. | reverse complement strand
CGCTGGCCTTGTGCGCGTCTTCGATCTCGTTCTCGTAGAACTCGCACAGCGCCTTCTTGCTAATGAACATGCTGTCGATCACTTCGGCAGCCTGCAGCGCGACTTTGGGCTTGAGCACCAGCGCCTTGCCGGAAGCGGTGATCAGTTCCATCTTCACGTCGCGCGCCTTGTCCAGCGTCATCGACTTCTCGCCGTGGTAGAAGTCGCCGCTGTGCATATGCGAGACATGGCTGCGCGAGGCCTGGCTCCAGGGCGCCATGCTGTGCGGATGCTTGCGGGCGTAATCCTTGACCGCCTTCGGCGCGCGGCGGTCGGAGTTGCCTTCGCGCAGCACCGGATTGACGGCGCTACCCAGGCACTTGTTGTAGCGGAGACGGATCGCTTTCTCCTCATCGCTCTGCGGCTTCTCGGGAAAATCAGGCAGCGCATAGCCCTTGCCCTGCAGTTCCCGGATCGCGGCCACCAGCTGGTTCTGCGAGGCGCTGATATTGGGCAGTTTGATGATGTTGGCGTCTGGCTCCAGCGTCTTCTTGCCGAGCTCGGCCAGGGTGTTGGGGACCTTCTGCTCGTCGGTCAGGAAATCCGGAAACTCGCCGAGGATGCGCGCCGCGACCGAGATGTCGGTCGTGTCTACCTGGATGCCCGCTGCCTCGGTGAAGGTACGAATGATCGGCAGGAAGGCGCAGGTGGCGAGCAGGGGAGCTTCATCGGTCAGGGTGTAGATGATCGTCGGCTGCGGAGTGCTCATGGTCTGATCGTTCTGATTGCGGTGGCCCCAGCTGGCGAAGTGAACGTCAGCCTCCGCCGGATCTGGCCAGCGAAGCGCGTGCACTGCTGCTGGAGTCTTATGGGTGTCTTCGCAAGACTCTCGCGGACTTTCGACGGCGGCGGGTCGGCGCTATCGACGACACGGCGCGGTAATTGAAGGTCCGTCGGTATGGTACCCGGCCTCGGGATCGAAGCAATGCCGAAGGGCACCACTCTCGCAGATGGGCAGCGGGATCAGGCTGCGAAGGCAGCAGCATCTGAACCTGGTGGTGTGAAATCGTGGTGGGTGCCGGCACGGCATCGAAGCGACGAAATCGATGCAGATGATGTTGCTTTGCCGGCAACTTCCGTTAGAATGCGCGCCTGCCGAATTCCCTGATAGCTCAGTCGGTAGAGCAAGTGACTGTTAATCACTGGGTCGTAGGTTCGAGTCCTACTCAGGGAGCCACGCAGAAAACCAGCCCGCCTCGCGCGGGCTTTTTTGTGGCCGATGACCTGCCCTTGCCGGCACCAGAAAGTCCAAAAAAGAAGGCCCGCACGAGCGGGCCTTCTGTCAACACGGCAGCGCGTCAGCCGCGTGCGTATTCGTCGATGCGCTTCAGGCTTTCGACCAGCACCTTGTCGCTGGTCGCGAACGACAGGCGCATGTGGCCCGGCGTGCCGAACGCCGAACCCGGCACCAGCGCCACCAGCTTTTCCTTCAACAGGGCGTCGGACAGCTGCAGATCGTCTTCGAAGCCCTTGGCCTTCATCAGGCCGGAGACGTCCGGGAACGCGTAGAAGGTGCCGTCGCCCGGCAGGCACTTGATGCCTGGGATCTTGTTCAGGCCGTCGACCAGCAGATCGTGGCGGCGCTTGAAGGCTACGGTCATCTCGGCCACGCAAGCCTGATCGCCGTTGAGCGCGGTTTCAGCGGCCACCTGGGCGATCGAGGTCGGGTTTGAGGTGCTCTGGCTCTGGATGTCGGCCATCGCCGTGATCAGCCACTTCGGACCGCAGGACCAGCCCAGACGCCAGCCGGTCATCGCGTAGGTCTTCGACACCGCGTGGATCAAGATGGTCCGCTCGTACAGCTCCGGGCAGGCGTTGACGATGTTGGCGAACGGCTCCGGCGCCCAGAGGATCTTTTCGTACATGTCATCGCTGGCGATGATGATCCGCGGGTACTTGAGCAGCACCTCGCCGAGCGCCGCCAGCTCGGCCTTGGTGTAGGCCATGCCCGAGGGGTTCGACGGCGAGTTCAGGAAGATCAGCCGCGTCTTCGAGGTGATCGCCGCCGCCAGCTGCGGCGCAGTGATCTTGTAGCGCGTCGAGGCATCGGTCGGCAGGATCACCGGCTTGCCGTCGGCGAGCAGCACCATGTCCGGATAGCTGACCCAGAACGGTGCCGGAATGATCACCTCGTCGCCGTCATTGAGCAGCGCCTGGCAGAGGTTGTAGCAAGCCTGCTTGCCGCCGACCGACGCCAGCACCTGGTTCGGCGCGTAGTCCAAACCGTTATCGCGCTGATGCTTGGCGATGATCGCCCGCTTCAGGTTCGGCGTGCCGCCCACCGGCGTGTACTTGGTGAAGCCATCGGCAATCGCCTTCACGGCGGCGGCCTTGACGTGCGCCGGCGTGTCGAAGTCCGGTTCACCGGCGCCGAGGCTCAGCACATCGAGACCCTGCGCTTTCAGTTCACCGGCCTTGGCGGTGACGGCGAGAGTCGGAGAGGGCTTGATACGGCCCACGCGGGCGGCGAGCGTCTGGTCCACGATATGTCCTGTTATGTCCTGTTGCGAAAGCAGCAATGAAGGCAGCAAAAAAGCGGGCGAAGGATACTGGAACTTGGCGGTCACGCCCAAGGCGGGCGAGCCACTTTAAGGCGACCAATGCTGCGGTTTGCGATGAGATAAACCCTGCTCAGGCCACGCCCTTGGCGGCTTCCATGACCGTCAGCGCCACCATGTTGACGATGCGGCGCACGGTCGCCGACGGGGTCAGGATATGCACCGGCTTTGCGCAGCCGAGCAGCACCGGCCCGATCGCGACATTGTTGCCGGCGGCGGTCTTCAGCAGGTTGTAGGCGATGTTCGCGGCATCGAGATTCGGGCAGACCAGCAGATTGGCCTGGCCGGTCAGTGTTGATTCCGGCAGCACCGAGCGGCGCAGCGCCTCGTCCAGCGCGCAATCGGCGTGCATCTCGCCGTCGACGATCAGCTCCGGCGCCTGTTCGCGGAGCAGGCGCAGGGTTTCGCGCATCTTCAGCGCGCTCGGTGAATCGCTGGAACCGAAGTTCGAGTGCGATAGCAGCGCCGCCTTCGGTTCGATGCCGAAGCGGCGAATCGCTTCAGCGGCCATCACGGTGATCTCGGCGAGCTGGGCGGCGGTCGGATCGACATTGACGTGGGTATCGACGATGAACAGCTGGCGGGTCGGCAGCACCACGCCGTTCATCAGCGCGTAGCAGTTGGCGCCTTCCTTCAGGCCGATCACCCGGTCGATGTACTGCAGGTGACGCCAGGTGGTGGTGAAGGTGCCGCAGATCATGCCGTCGCCCTCGCCCTTCCTGAGCAGCATCGAAGCAATCAGCGTGGTGCGGCGGCGCATCTCGATGCGCGCGTACTGCGCAGTCACGCCGCGGCGCGCCATGATCGTCTGGTACTCGCTCCAGTAGTCGTGATAGCGCTCGTCGTATTCCGGATTGACGACATCGAAATGCTCGCCGGCCTTGATCCGCAGGCCGTGCTTGGCGATTGCCAAGGCGATGACTTTCGGCCGGCCCACCAGGATCGGCCGCGCGAGCTTTTCGTCGACGACGATCTGCACCGCACGCAGCACGCGCTCGTCCTCGCCTTCGGCAAAGATGATCCGGCTCTTGTCGGCCGGCACCCGACGCGCCGCCGCGAACACCGGCTTCATCAAGGTGCCGCTGTGGTAGACGAACTGCTGCAACTTCTGCCGATAGGCGTCGAAATCCTCGATCGGCCGGGTCGCCACGCCGGAGTCCATCGCCGCCTGCGCAACGGCCGGCGCGATCTGCACGATCAGGCGCGGATCGAAGGGTTTCGGAATCAGATACTCGGGGCCGAACGACAGGTCCTCGATGCCGTAGGCATTGGCCACGACGTCGCTCTGCTCCAGCCGCGCAAGCTCGGCAATCGCCCGCACGGCAGCAATTTCCATCTCCCGAGTGATCGTCGTCGCGCCGGCATCGAGCGCGCCACGAAAGATGAAGGGGAAGCACAGGACGTTGTTGACCTGGTTCGGATAATCGGTGCGGCCGGTGGCGATGATCGCGTCGTCGCGGACGCTGCGCACCTCGCTCGGCAGGATTTCCGGTGTCGGGTTGGCCAGCGCCAGGATCAACGGCCGGGTCGCCATGGTTTTGACCATCTCCGGTTTCAGCACACCGCCGGCGGACAAACCCAGAAAGATGTCGGCATCCGGGATCACTTCGGCCAGCGTGCGGGCCTCGGTGGCCTGCGCGTATCGGGCCTTGTCCTCGTCCATCAGCTCGGTGCGGCCCTGATAGACGACACCGGCGAGATCGGTGAGCCAGACGTGCTCGATGCGAATGCCGAGTTCGACCAGCAGTTCGACGCAGGCGAGTGCTGCCGCACCCGCACCGCTGACCACCAGCTTGACCGCGCCGATGTCCTTGCCGACCACCGCCAGACCGTTGCTGACCGCCGCGCCGACGATGATCGCGGTGCCGTGCTGGTCATCGTGGAAGACCGGAATCTTCATCCGCTCGCGGAGCTTGCGCTCGATGTAGAAGCACTCCGGTGCCTTGATGTCTTCGAGATTTATGCCGCCAAAAGTCGGTTCGAGCGCGGCGATCAGTTCGATCAGCTTGTCCGGATCGCGCTGCTCGACTTCCAGATCGAAGACATCGATGCCGGCGAATTTCTTGAACAGCACCGCCTTGCCTTCCATCACCGGCTTGGCCGCCAGCGGACCGATTGCACCAAGACCGAGCACGGCTGTGCCATTGGTGATCACCGCCACCAGATTGCCGCGCGCGGTGTAGCGGAAGGCGTTGGCCGGGTCCTTGACGATCTCCTCGCAGGCCGCCGCGACCCCAGGCGAATAGGCCAGTGCCAGATCATTCTGGTTGACCATCTGCTTGGTCGGCATGACCGCGAGCTTTCCGGGAGTCGGAAACTCGTGATATTCGAGCGCGGCCTTGCGCTGGGCGTCGATCGGATTCATGCGCGAAGATCTCAGGCTGTTCTACGGGACGCGCATTCTAGGGAGTCTGCGAGGGTTAACCCTCATCGCCCATGCATTTCCGCCGGTCAATGCGTGCATGACGCGGAAGACTAAGGCTCAGCGCGGTGGCGTTTCGTCGGAAGACGGCTTCAGGCCATAGGCCTCGACCAGCTTCCAGACATGCGCCGGCACCATCGATTTAAGCCGCCGCGGCATTTCGCGGCGCAGGTGAACGACGGTCTCCACCGCTTTCATCTCGACCCGTGCTCGCGCGAATTCCAGGCCGCGTGGCCCGACTCTGGGCATCAGCCAGCCCACGATCGGCTTCAGCCAATCCGGCATCCGCCGCAGCGGCAAGCCACCGGCGGCACGCTCGGTATTGGCGAGAAATCCCTTGACCGGCCCGGCACGCTTGCCGGCACTGCCCGGCGTCGACAGACGCACTTCATCGCCGAGCAGCTTGAGCAATTCCGCACCGCGCGCATTGCGGACGATCAGCCATTGCTCGCCCTCGCCGCCCATGTAGCCGACGGTGATGTCGGCGAGCACATTGGTGTAGTCGACGCAGGTGCGGCAGGTCAGCGGAAAGAAGTCGCGCGGCAGTTTCGAGATCGGCAACTGCAGGAACGGAATGGTCCGGTGACGGCCATCGTCGAAGCGCAGTTCGACGTGGTAATCGGCGCGGAATTCCAGGTAGCTGATCGTGTCGGGCTTGTCCGACAGCAGGTCGAGGAAGGTATGGAAGTTCTCGGTCGTGGTGTTGTCCGAGCAGGGCGTGCCGATCACGTAGAGGCGATCGAAACCGAGTTCCGCTTCGAGCGCACGCAAGGCATAGACCTGACAGGGAATGCCGATCACCGCGAGGCGTTTGTGGCCCGCGGCGTACGCCGGCTCCAGCAGCGCCAGCAGCGGTGCGTAGCCCATGCGCATGCCGCGACAGGCCGCGAGGTCTTCTGCCCGCGTAACCAGCACCGGCACCGGGCGCCAGCGGTCTGCAGGGTCGGCGGTCATCGTCAGCACCGCGTCGACGGCGCCGGTTTCGAGCAGGCGCTCGGCGATTCTCGTGGTGATGCCGGTCCATTGCGCGCCGGGCTTCGGCTTCGCAAGTGCCGCGCGGTGCATCTGCTGATGTGGGCCGAAGAAGGTTTCGTCGGGCCGCAAGGCATCCCGTGCCCGGCCGTGAACACGGGTTTCCAGCGCCGGGTAATCCGGCTTGATGAACTGGCAGGCGCGGCCGCAGCGGCCGGGTTCGCTGGAGCGCGAGATACCGCAATCGGTACACAGCTCGCGAGCTGCCGCCGGCCGCAACCCGGAGTCAGCGGCCGGCGTTGCGCTCACGGTAGTCGCAGGTCTTCGATGCGAATATCGCCGCGCGCCAGCAATCGCTCGCGGAACCAGCGGGTCGCCGCTTCGGCGTCGGCCTTCGGACCCTTGATGCCGAACTCGATATGCCGCTCGCGTTCGGGCGTACCGCGGAACGGCAGGCTGGCGAGCTTGATCGGCGGGTAGGCGCTCAAGGTGGCTTCCATCAGATCGATCAGATCGCCCTCGCCACCCGAGCCATAGGCGCGGAAGGTGAACTCGACCGGCGGCTCGGCGTTGTGCAGGGCCTGCAGACGCTCGTCGAGCACCCATTCGAGCATCGGCCAGGCCATTTCCGGAAAACCCGGCACGAAGTAGCAGTTGCCGACATGGAAGCCGGCGATGTTGTTGATCGGGTTCGGAATCAGCCCCGCGCCGAGTGGGAAATCGGCCATCAGTACGCGGTTCGGCCAGGCCTTGTCACCGTACTGACGCTCGATGATCGCCAGCGCTTCGGGATGGCGGGCAATCGGCACGTCGAAAGCGCGCGCTGCCGCTTGCCGCGTGCGGTCATCCGGAGTGCCACCGATGCCGCCGCAGGACAGCAGCACGTCGCCGCGTGCCCGTGCGGACCGGATCAGCTCCGCAATCTGCAGCTCGTCATCGCCGGCAAAATGTGCCCACTCAAGGCTGATGCCGCGCGCGTCGAGCAGCTCGATGACTTTCGGCAGGTGCTTGTCCGGCCGCTTGCCGGACAGCAGTTCGTCACCGACGATCAGAAGACCTACTGCCATCTCCATCCCTCCTTGTTTCTCAGTTCCACGCTCAAGGCTATTCGCGCGGCGCGTCGCGAGCCAGCAGGGCTTGCAGCGAAAGACTGACGCCAGCCTGATCACTCGCCGTCAGCCGGCCGGCACGACGCAGGATCAGCCGGTGATCCAGTGTGAACAACTTCATGCGGGCAACCGAAGGTGCCGGCAGACCGGCTGCGGCAAGATCGGCGATCGGCGTATCGAGTGGCCAGGCATCGCGGCCCTCTTTGCTGCTGGTAATCATCGCCAGCACCGAGTGGCCGATTTCCGCGTTGAAGTTGGCTTTTGACGACAGCACCAAGGCCGGACGGCGCTTGGCGGAGTCACGATCGGTAAACGGAAAGGGCACGACAACGACATCGTAGGCATCGAGCTGCTCGAGCTCTTCAGAGGTCACGATAAGCCGCCTCATCGTCGTCGGACGACCACTCGGAAGCCAAGGTGCCGTTCAGCGCGCGAGCATATTCGGCATCGAACGGCTGCTGTTTCCGCAGATAGACAACTCCCCGTTCGTTGATCTCGAACCGCACCACGTCGCCGGATTTCAGGCCCAGCGCTTCTCGGACCGGCTGCGGAATCGTGGCCTGGTACTTGGTGGTCAGACGGCTGGCAATATCACTCATCGGCGGTCCATTGGTAATGGCGTATTACCAAATTACTGCCATCGCGGCTTGGTAGTCAAGCCTATGTCTGGACGAATCCACCTTGCTCGTTCACGCAAAGATGCAGCTGGCCCGGTCCTATTGATGCCGGGATTTCCTGGTGACCGTTGTACGCGGCCCAACAAAAAACGCCCGCGCAAGGCGGGCGTCTTCGGAACGGCTGAATCAGCGATCAGGCAGCGACGGTCGCTTCCTTGAGCATCTTCTGCAGTTCGCCGGACTGGAACAGGTCGAGCGTGATATCGCAGCCGCCGACCAGTTCGCCCTTCACGTACAGCTGCGGGAAAGTCGGCCAGTTGGCGAACTTCGGCAGCGCGCGATAAACCTCTTCGTCTTCGTAGATGTTGACGTAGGCGTACTCGGCACCGCAGCTATTGAGAGCCTTGATGACGCGTGAAGAAAATCCGCACTGCGGAAAATCGGGAGTGCCCTTCATGTAGACAATGATCGGGTTCTGGGTAACCTGCTGCTTGATTCTTTCGAGTGCGTCCATGGTCCTGTCCGTGATGGCTGAGGCGGGGAATGACCGGATTTTAACACCCGGAAGGATCAGCTACATTGAAGCCGCCCTTCGGGCACATCGGCAATGCTAAAATCGCGCCATCGATGGGATCGCAGTCGACCTCCGTCCGACCTGCATTTCATCGGACACTGAACCCGTCGGAACCGTCAACCCGCCTTTACGAGTAATTTCCATGACCTTTGCCCTGCCGGAACTGCCTTACGCCCGCGAAGCACTCGAGCCGCACATGTCGCGCGAGACCTTCGAGTACCACTACGGCAAGCATCACAAGGCCTATGTCGACATGGCCAACAAGCTGATCGTCGGTACCGAATTCGAGAACGCGTCGATTGAAGACGTGATCAAGAAGTCGTCCGGCAAGCTGTTCAACAACGTCGCTCAGATCTGGAACCACACCTTTTTCTGGCACTGCCTGACGCCGAGCCAGGCCGCCCCCGGCAAGAAGCTGACCGACGCGCTGGTCAAGACCTTCGGCGGCATCGAAGACTTCAAGAAGCAGTTCACCGAAGCCGCCATCGGCACCTTCGGCTCGGGCTGGGCTTGGTTGGTCAAGAAGTCCGACGGCACGCTGGCGATCGTTTCCACCACCGGCGCCGGCAACCCGATGACCAATGGCGACACGCCGCTGCTGACCTGCGACGTCTGGGAACACGCCTACTACATCGACTACCGCAACGCGCGTCCGACCTATCTCGAGCACTACTGGAGCCTCGTGAACTGGGAGTTCGTCGAGAAGAACCTCGGCTGATCGATTGCCGTATCGCTGCACACAGGGCCGCTTCGGCGGCCCTGTTCATTGGGGGACCTGAAACACCATGACGCGCCACTTCCTGAAGCTCAGCGACGCCACGCCGGATGAGCTGCACCGCATCGTGCTGCGTGCCATGGCGCTGCGTCAGCAGCGTGTGTTTCCCGACCGCCCGTTCGCCGGCCGCACGCTGGCGATGATCTTCTCGAAGAACTCGACGCGCACGCGCGTGAGCTTCGAATCCGG
>NZ_CAISIQ010000138.1 GCF_903885465.1 uncultured Nevskia sp. | reverse complement strand
CGATACTGCTCGACGAGCAGCGGCGGGAAGTTGCCGAGCAGATCGCGGACGTAGAAAGGATCGTCCGGCACTGTCGACGCGAGGATCGCGTCGTACAGCGAAATCTTCGAATAGGCGATGAGCACCGCGAGTTCCGGCCGGGTCAGGCCGACGCCGCGCGTGCGCCGTTCCTTGATCTGATCCTCGTCCGGCAGGCCTTCGATCGCACGATTGAGCAGGCCTTCGCGCTCCAGCATCCGCATCAGCTCAGCGTGATCGTCGAGCCGGGCCGAGGCAGTCAGTTGCAGCAGGCTGATCGCCTGCGACTGCACGTAGTTGTCGCGCAGCACGAAGCGGGCGATGTCATCGGTCATGCTCGCCAGCAGCGGGTCGCGCTTCTCGCGCGGCAGCTGGCCGGTGGTGGTCAGTTCGCTCAGCGCGATCTTGATGTTGACCTCGCGATCGGAGGTATGAACGCCGGCAGCGTTGTCGATCGCATCGGTGTTGATTCTTCCACCAGCTTGCGCGAACTCGATGCGGCCAGCCTGCGTGCAACCAAGATTGCCGCCCTCGCCGACCACCTTGCAGCGCAGATCGCGGCCGTTGACCCGGATCGCATCGTTGGCACGATCACCGACCTCGGCGTTGTTCTGCGTCGCCGCTTTCACGTAAGTGCCGATGCCGCCGTTCCACAGCAGATCGACCGGCGCGGTCAGGATCGCCCGCATCAGCTCGGCTGGCGCCATCGCTTCGGCAGTGATCGACAGCGCTGCGCGCACCTGCGCGCCGATCGGAATCACCTTGAGCGAACGCGGGTATACACCGCCGCCGGCCGAGATCAAGCTCGCGTCGTAATCGGCCCAAGACGAACGCGGCAGCGCGAACAGCCGCTGGCGCTCGGCCATGCTGGTCACCGCGTCCGGATTCGGATCAAGAAAGATGTGGCGATGATCGAAGGCCGCGATCAGCTGCAGGGTTGGCGACAGCAACATGCCGTTGCCGAACACGTCGCCACTCATGTCGCCGACGCCGACCACGGTGAATGGCTGGGTCTGGATGTCGACACCTCTGGGCATCTCCCGGAAGTGGCGCTTCACCGATTCCCAGGCGCCGCGCGCGGTGATGCCCATGCGCTTGTGGTCGTAGCCGGCGCTGCCGCCACTGGCGAAAGCATCGCCAAGCCAGAAGCCGTATTCGGCGGCCACGCCGTTGGCGTAATCGGAAAACGTCGCCGTGCCCTTGTCGGCGGCAACGACCAGATAAGCGTCGTCCGGATCGTGGCGCACGGTGTCCGCCGGTGGCACGACGACGGTGCCGACGCGGTTATCGGTCAGATCGAGCAAGCCACGCAAGAAGGTCTTGTAGCAAGCCACGCCCTGCGCCATCCAGGCTTCACGATTGGATGAGTCCACCGGCTGCTTGACCACGAAGCCACCCTTGGCACCGACCGGCACGATCACCGTGTTCTTGACCTGCTGCGCCTTCATCAGGCCGAGCACTTCAGTGCGGAAATCCTGGCGCCGATCAGACCAGCGCAAGCCACCTCGCGCGACCTTGCCGCCGCGCAGATGCACGCCTTCGACTTCCGGCGCATAGACCCAGATCTCGAACATCGGCCTGGGCAGCGGCAGCTCGGGAATCTTCGAAGGATCGAGCTTGATGCTGAGCCAGCGCTTGTTCTGGCCTTCGCCATCGCGCTGATAGGCGTTGGTTCTCCAGGCGGCACGAATCACCGCGACGAAGGCGCGCAGCACGCGATCGGCATCGAGGCTGGCAACCTGATCTAGCGCGTTATCGAGCGCTTGCGCCAAGGTCAGTGCATTGGTCGTGCGCGCCTCGTCGTCAAGCGCCGGATCGAAGCGCACCTCGAAGGCCGAGACCAACAGCCGGGCAATCGCCGCGTGCTCGTCAAGAATGGTTTCGATGTAGTTCTGGCTGAACGGCAGGCCGGTCTGCAGCAGGTAGCGGGTCAGCGCGCGAACGATGGTGACTTGCCGCGCATCGAGCCCGGCACCGAGCACCAGGCGGTTCAGGCCATCGTTCTCGAGCAGGCCGTTCCACGAGGCCAGAAACGCCGCTTCGAAATAGGCACGCTGGGTTTCTGCCGGCAGGCTGCAACCGGGATGGCTGACCTCGAAGGCCTGCAGCCACTGGCTGCCGCCATCGCGGGGGAGGATTTCGGTCGGGTCCTGACGAACGACGCGCAGGCCGAAGTTTTCCAAGGTCGGCAAGACATCGGACAAGGCCAGCGGATCGCCGAGCGTGTACAGCTTCAGACCGACGGCGCGCGGCAGGCTGCCGTCTTCCGGGCTCAGCACCGTCAGCCGCGCGGCCAAGGGCTGGGCTTCGCTCAGCGCTGCCAGCACCTGAACATCGTCGGCCGCTTCGGCAGGCTGGGCCAACTCGGCGTACGAAGCCGGAAAGGCATCGGCATAGCGGGCTGCGCGGCTGACGTCATCACGCAGCAGATCTCTTAGCTGATCACGCCAGGTGCGGGTGGCGATGCTGAGGATTTTCTCGATGTCGGTAGCGGTCAGCGACAGCTGAGTGCCCGGCGGCGTCCGCACGATCAATTGCAGGCGGGCAATATCGCCACGCAGGAATTCGACCGTGCGCTCCAGCGACAGGCCACCACACAGGGTCATCAAGGTGCTGCCGACCTTGTCGCGCAGCTCGCGCGAATAACGTTCGCGCGGCAGATAGATCAGGAACGAGAAGAAGCGGCCGTAGCGATCGCGGCGCATGAACAGGCGCAGGCCGTGACGCTCGCGCAAGCTGCGGATGCCCATGCACAGCCGGAACAGTTCGTCTTCGCTGGACTGGAACAGCTCGTCGCGCGGCAAGGTATGCAGGATGTCGCGCAGGTTCTTGCCGGAGTGCGACTGCTCGGCTAGCCGCGAGCGCGCCAGCACGGTATCGGCCTTGCGGCGGATCAGCGGAATCTGCCGCGGCCGGTCGATGTAGACCTCGGACGAGAACAGGCCGAGCAGGCGCACGGTGCCGGCCAGCGTGCCGCCGCTGTCGTAGTGCTTGACCGACACCACGTCCATCAAGCCGGCGCGGTGGATGGTCGCGTGCAGGTTGGCCTTGGTGACCACGACCACTCTGGGTGAATCGGCGTACTTGTCCAGCTCCGCCGGCGGCGCGATCAGATCCTGTGCGGCCCAGCGGCTGCCGGCGCGCAGCAGGCCGAGGCCGGAAGCGGCATCGATGCGGAAGCGGCCACGGCCGTCGGCGGTCTTCTCGGCGACGCTTTCAATGACGCCGAGGAAGGTGAAGTGATGGTTGTGCAGGTAGTCGAGCAGAGCACGCGCTTCAGCGAACTCTTCGGCATCGGCGCCCGACGGCAGGCTGCCCAGTTCATCGATCAGGCGCCGCACGCGGGCCAGCGCCAGCGGGTAATCGTCGACGACCTGCTTCAAATCATCGAGCACCGCGCGGCATTCCGCTTCCAGTCCGGCCAGCGCTTCGGCGCTCGGCAGGGTTTCGAATTCGAGATGGATCAGCGATTCGGCCGTGCCCTCGCCGACTCCGGTCAGCTGGCCATCGGCATCGCGCTGGAGACGCATCACCGGGTGCACGCTCCAGTCGATCGGGCTGCCCAGACTACGCACGGCCAGGCTTAGCGTATCGACCAGGAAAGGCTGATCGGCAACCACGGTGTCGAGCGTCGCCAGGGTCTGCCCGGCGGCCGGCGGCAGCAACTGCAGCCGATAGCCTTCGGCCGGACGCTGCTGCACCAGCAGCCAATGCTGGCGGGCGATCGCGAGCAACGCTTCCGGGCTGCGCTGGCTCAGCAGCTCAGGGGTCGAAGTCTCGTAGTAGCTGCGCAGGAAACGGCGAAAGATTTCGCTATCGCCAGCAGCAACGGCATCGGGGTTGGCAACGGAAATGGCATCGAGCCGCGCCAGCAGGTCTTCCTGCGCGCGATCGAGGCCCGCTTCTTGTGGGGCCGTCATGTGGGCGGTCATTCTGGGGATCTCTTCCCGCTGCCTGCGCGGAGTCGCAGTGCGGCTTTGGACCGAGTATGTCGCCATGGGTTCGAACGGCGAAACCCATGGCGCTTTTCAGGGCGGCAATCGCTTCAGTGGTAATCGGTGAAATTCATCGCCAACTCCTTCGCCGCGATCGAAATCGTTTCGCCGAGCCATGGCGTGCGCAAGGCCGCTGCTCAGCTCGAACCGCGACGGACCAGTGGCAGCAGGCACAGAGGCAAAGGTTCGTCGCCGGCTTCGCACCACCGATAGAATGCCGCTATGAACCCTCTGGAAGACGCGCACGCGAGCCGAACGGCGTTCTTCAAAGCCTGGCAGGCACGAGCAGTCTTCTGGTG
>NZ_CAISIQ010000137.1 GCF_903885465.1 uncultured Nevskia sp. | reverse complement strand
CGCCTTCATCGAACAACTGCCAAAGGCCGAGCTGCACGTGCATCTCGAAGGCACGCTGGAGCCGGAGCTGAGCTTCGCACTGGCGGCGCGTAATGGCGTGGCGCTGGGGCATGACACGCCGGAAGCGCTGATCGCCGCCTACAACTTCCACGATCTGCCGTCGTTCCTGACTATCTATTACAAGGCGATGGAAGTGCTGCTCACCGAGCAGGATTTCTTCGACATGACCTGGGCCTATCTGAGCAAGACCCGCTCGCAGAACGTTCTTTACTGCGAGATGTTCTTTGATCCTCAGGCCCATACCAATCGCGGCGTGGCTTTCGACACGGTGATCCAGGGCATCCACCGCGCACAGGTACAGGCTGCCAGCGAACTGGGCGTCGAATCGCAGCTGGTGATGTGCTTCCTGCGCGAGCTGTCCGCCGAATCGGCGATGCAGACCCTGCTTGCGTCGCTGCCGTACAAGGACTGGATCGTCGGCGTCGGTCTCGATTCCGACGAAAAGAACAACCCGCCGATCAAGTTCGCCGAAGTGTTCGCGCGTGCCCGCGCTGAAGGCTACCGGCTGACCATGCACTGCGACGTCAACCAGCAGAACACGCTGGTGCATATCCGCCAGTGCCTCGACGACATCGTCGTCGACCGCATCGATCACGGCGTCAACTCGCTGGAAGACCCGGAAATCTGCGCCGAGATCGCTCGTCGCGGCATCGGCCTGACGGTCTGCCCGGTGTCGAACCGCTTCGTCGTCCAGAACCTCACCGGCGACGAGATCCGCCGGATGCTGGCACTCGGCATGAAGGCGACGATCAACTCCGACGATCCGGCCTACTTCCGCGGCTACATGAACGAGAACCTGATCGCCCTGCATGAAGACGCCGGCTTCGAGGCCGCCGAAATCACCCGGCTGGTGCGCAACAGCTTCGAAGTCGCCTGGCTCAGCGATGCGCGCCGCAGCCATTACCTCGGCCTGCTCGACCAGAACCTCGCCGCCCAAGCTTGAACACCCACGGACTCGCCATGTCGCTTCGATTGCTGCTGCCGCTGTTACTCGTCGCCACCCTCGCCGCCTGCTCGAAACTCGAAAGCAAGCTTGCCGTCACCGTGCCGATTCCGATCAAGGTGGTTGTGGTCAGCATGTTCGAGAAAGGCAAGCCGACCGGCGATGAACCCGGTGAATTCCAGTTCTGGATCGAGCGCCAGAAGCTCACCGAACTGCCGTTCCCGATGGGCGAATACCCGATCTACGTCAACGAGGCCGGCCTGCTGGCGATCTGCACCGGTGGCGGCATCACCAATGCCGCGACCTCGGTGATGGCGCTCGGTGTCGACCCGCGCTTCGATCTGAGCAAGGCCTACTGGCTGATCACCGGCATCGGCGGTGGCGATCCGCAAGACGTATCGCTGGGCACGGCGGTCTGGGCGAAGCATGTCGTCGATGGCGATCTGCTCTACGAGATCGACGCCCGCGAAATCCCGAAGGACTGGCCCTACGGCCTGCTGCCGCTCGGCGCCAAGAAGCCGAACGACAAGGCCGATGGCTGGACCGTCGACACCATCCACTTTCCGCTCAACGCAGCACTCACCGAGTGGGCTTACGCGCTGACCAAGGATCATCCTGTTGCCGACAGTCCGGGCATCGCCGCCTTCCGCAAGCAGTTCGAGGGCTATCCGAATGCGGTGAAACCGCCGTTCGTGACCATCGGCGACACCATGTCGTCGAGCACCTACTTCCACGGTGACCTGCTGACGAAATGGGCCAACGACTGGATGAAACTGCAGGCCGGTCCGGACGCCAACTTCATGATGTCGGCGATGGAAGACAGCGGCTCGCTGACGGCGCTGCGCCGGCTGTCGCGCAACAAGCTGGTCGATCTCGATCGGGTGATGGTGCTGCGCACCGCAAGCAACTACAGCATGCAGCCGCCAGGCAAGGAAGCGGCCTGGAGCACCACGGCCGAGTACCCGGAGAACGGCGTGCCGGCGCTCGAAGCGGCGTACCAGGTCGGCAACATCGTGGTCCAGAAACTCATCACCGAATGGCCGAGCTATGTCGACCATGTGCCCGGCGTCGCCGACAAGACCAAGTAAGCAATCATGAAAATCCAATACAAGCTGATCGCTGTTCTGGCTCTGCTTTCCGGTGCTGCGCAGGCGCTCGATGCGCCTGACAAGCCGCTGCACTACAAGCCAAGCGACACCATTCTGATTCTCGGCGCCGTGCCGCAGGAAATCCCACCGTTCGTCGAGGCGATGAAGGACGCGAAGAAGAAGGACCTGCAGGGCATTCCCTACTGGCAGGGCCATATCGAAGGCAAACCGGTGGTGGTGGCGATCACCGGCATCGGCAAGACCTACACCGCGATGACCACGACCTTGTTCGTCGGCGCGTTCAAGCCGCGCCTGGTGCTGATGAGCGGCACCGGTGCACGCACCAATCTGGATCTGCGCACCGGCGATGTCATCGTCGCCACCGTCATGCACGAACATGACTACGGCAGCCTGACCAGCAAGGACATGGTCTTTCGTCCGATGAACAGCCCGATCGACGGCCACGAAGTCGAGAACGCGTTCTCGCCCTCGCCTGCGCTGCTGAAGCTCGCCGACCAGGCGATCGCGACTTACCAAGGCCCGGAAGTCACCGCCAATGACGCGACTTACAAGGTCAAGGTGCGGCGCGGTGTCGTCTCTTCATCGGACCTCTTCGGCGTCACCGCGGCGCGCATCGAGATCCTGCGCTCGCAGTTCCACAACGACATCATGGAAATGGAATCGGCCCCGCTGGGCCATGTCTGCGAAACCCTGGGCGTGCCGTACATCGTGGTCCGCGCCGGCAGCAATGTCGCCCAGGAAGCGCCGAATGACGACTACCTGCGCCTCGGGCCGATCGCCGCCAAGCAGGCGGCGTATTTCAGCCTGCATCTGCTCAAGTACCTCTGACAGAGATTGCCATGCGCACGTTAGCGACTGCCCTGCTGGCCATCGGCACTTTGTTCGGCTCCGCCACGCAGGCGGCTGATTCTTGGTTCGAGAAGTTCAAGGCCGAGGCCACGCCGGATCAGCTCTACCGCTTCCTGTATGCGCTGCCGAAGGGCGGCGATCTGCACAACCATCTGTCCGGCGGCGTGCGTTCCGAATGGATGTGGGATGCGGCGATCGCGCAGGGCGAACACGGTTACAGCTACTACACCAAGGTGCGCATCAACAATTGCGCGGGCTACGGCACCAACGAGTACGGCCAGCACCCGTATTTATTGTTATTCGTGAACATGCAGGCATCGAGCTACAAGGAACTCGATGCCTGCCAGAAGTCCGAGTACAAGCGGCTGCAGGATCTGACGCCGGCCGAGAAAACCGCCTGGCTCGACAGCATCCGCCTCGATCGTGATTACGAAGGCCGCAACGAATTCTTCGGCCACTGGGCGCGGCTGAACGATCTCTGGCGCAATCCTTACGTCACCGCCGACATCCTCTATCGCGACATGCAGGCCTTCGGCAAGGAAGGCGTGGTCTACCTCGAACTGCAGGACGCGCCGCTCGGCTACATCAAGCCGGATGGCAGTGCTTTCCCACCGGACGAGATGCTCGACATCATTCGCAAGCGGCTCGCGGCGTCCGATGCCAAGGCCACCGGTGTCGAAGTGCGCTTCCAGTCCACGGTGCTGCGCTTTGCCGGCGATGCCGAAGATCAGCTGAAGGCGCTGTATCCGTTCACCGATCAGCACCGCGATCTCTATGTCGGCATCAACCTGGTCGGCCGCGAAGACAATGACAAGGGCTATCCGCTGCGCTTCCTGCCGACCTTCCGCGAACTGCGCAAGCATTATCCGGACGTGCATCTGTCGATCCATGCCGGTGAAGTCGACGAGCCGAACGAGCATATCCGCGACACCCTGCTACTCGGTGCCGAGCGCATCGGCCATGGCGTCAACCTGATCAGCGATCCGGAAACCATGCTGCGGATGCGCAACGGCCCGTACATGGTCGAGATCAATCTGATCAGCAATCTGCTGCTCGAATACGTGCAGAACTTCCAGCAGCATCCGTTCCCGGAATACCTGCGCACCGGGATCCCGGTCGCCTTGTCGACCGACGATCGCGGCATGTGGGACTCGAACATGACCGACGAGTACTTCGTCGCCGTGCGCGAGTTCAATCTGTCCTGGGAGGAGATCGTCCAGCTTGGCCGCAACTCGCTGAAGTATTCCTTCGTCCAAGAGCCGGTGAAGCAGAAGCTGCTCAAGGATTACGAAGCGAGAGTCGAACGCTACAAGGCGCAGTTCCAGAGCCGCGGTTTGAACGGGCTCAAAAGCGTCAAGCCGGTGAGCTATTCATTCACCTGCAAGCGTTATCAGCTGTGTCTGCCCCAAGAGTGATCGGGGAATGATCCAGTGAT
This sequence comes from uncultured Nevskia sp., assembly GCF_903885465.1. Classification (GTDB taxonomy): domain Bacteria; phylum Pseudomonadota; class Gammaproteobacteria; order Nevskiales; family Nevskiaceae; genus Nevskia. Next base: position 3,087 of record NZ_CAISIQ010000137.1, on the reverse strand, counting down.
GTCGAAACTGATCCTGACGCTTTGCCTGATCGTCTGCAGCCTGCCGCTGCGAGCCGCCGAACCCTGGTTCGAGAAGCTCAAGGCAGAAGCAACGCCAGACCAGATGTATCGCTTTCTGTACGCGCTGCCGAAAGGCGGCGATCTGCACAATCACCTGACCGGTGCCGGCCTGTCCGAGTGGTGGTGGGATGCGGCGATCGCCCAGCAGGCGCGTGGCTACACCTATTACACCAAGGTTCGCATCAACAACTGCCTGCCCTACGGCAGCAACGAATACAGCTTCGCGCCCTATCTGATCCTGTTCCGCACCTTGCAGAAATCGAGCTACGACCAGCTCGATGCCTGTCAGCAATCCGAGTACAAGCGCTTCCAGGATCTGAGTGCCGTTGAGAAGCAGGGCTGGCTCGACAGCATCCGGCTCGACAAGAGCTACGAAGGCCGCAACGAATTCTTCGGCCGTCACTGGGAACGCCTCAACGAACTCTGGCGCAACCCCTATGTGGTCGCCGAAATCCTGTTCAGGAACATGCAGGCCTTCGGCAAGGAAGGACTCGCCTATCTCGAAACCCAGGAAGGCCCGGAAGGCCAGCTCAAGGCCGACGGCACCACCTTCAGCGATGACGAAACGGTGGCGATCTATCGCCAGCGGCTGGCCGATGCCGATGCGAAAGCGACGGGTGTGACCGTGCGCTTCCAGTCGTCGATCCTGCGTTTCCTGCCCGGTGCCGAGCAGGACCTCAAGGACCTGTACGCGTTCACGGCAAAGCACCGCGATCTCTGGGTCGGCGTCAACATGGTCGGCCGCGAGGATGACGACAAGGGTTATCCGCTGCGCTTCCTGCCGACGCTCCGCGAACTGCGCAAGCAGTATCCGGACATCCATCTGTCGATCCACGCCGGCGAAGTGGACGAGCCGAATCATCACGTGCGCGACACCTTGCAGATCGGTGCCGAGCGCATCGGTCACGGCAACAATCTGATCACCGATCCGGACACCATGCTGCTGATGCGCAATGGGCCGTACATGGTCGAGATCAACCTGATCAGCAATCTGCTGCTCGAATACGTGCAGAACTTCCAGCAGCATCCGTTCCCGGAATACCTGCGCACCGGGATCCCGGTGGCGCTGTCGACCGACGATCGCGGCATGTGGGACTCGAACATGACCGACGAATACTTCGTCGCCGTGCGCGAGTTCAATCTGTCCTGGGAAGAGATCGTGCTGATCGGCCGCAACTCGCTGAAGTATTCCTTCGTCGAGGAACCGGTCAAGCAGAAGCTGCTCAAGGACTACGACACGCGTGTCGCGCGCTACAAGGCGCAGTTTCAGAGCAAGGGGCTGGATGGTTTGAAAGCGGTCAAGCCGGTCAGCTACTCGTTTACCTGCAAGCACTACCAGCTCTGTTTGCCGCGCGAGTGATGGGAGGTTAGAAAATCTTTCCTTCAAGTGCCACCAATACTCGTCATTCCCGCGCAGGCGGGAATCCAGTTCTGATGCGGCGCGCTACAGCCCAAACTGGATGCCCGCCTGCGCGGGCATGACTGGCTTTTGCGTGTCCAACTAGGATCTGGACACTAGGTCTCAGCTACCGAGATAGCGCTCCGGCACCGGCAGCTGATTGAGCCGGAAGAACGACAGCTGATCGAAGTAGCCGCGCTGAAAGACGATGCTGCCCTGCTGCACGTGGAAGAAGCCGCAGCCGCGCAAGCCGTTCGGATCGCGCCATTCCAGGATCGCCCATTCGCCGTCCTCGAACAGATTCTCGATCAGGCAGACCATCTGCGCTCGGCCAAATTCGGTCTGGAACATCTGCCGGATCGCCTCGCGGCCATGCAGCGGTTCCATCACCACTTGATGGTTGATCGCGTGCTCGGCGTAGAGCGCTGCCAATCCTTCGATGTCGGCAGCGTTGAACCGGCGGACCCATTCCTGCACGAGCTGTTTCGGTGCCATCTGCAAACTCCTTACGGTGCCGCGTACGAGGCCTTGCGATCGACTTCGGGCAGGTCGTCGGTGCTGCCCGGCGCCTGCACGTGGATCGAGCTGCCGATCTCGATCACCATGCGGTCATAGCCCATTTCCAGCGGGCCGTCGTAGCCGGCCTTGCGCACGCGCTGCAGGATCGTCTTGTCGCCATCGCGTCCCGGCAACTCCTTCTTGACGATGTGGGAGAACACGGCCAGACGAGGCTGGTCCTGCTGGAACACCTTGGCAGCCTGCTCTGGCGTGGTCAGCTTGCCGAGCACCGGCCCCATCTCGGCGGCATCGCCGAGACGTTTGCTCATTGCCACGACGTTGTGGACGATCAGATCGACGCCGCGTCCGGCTTTCACCAGATTGTCCGAGTACGTGGTGTCGCCGGACAGCAACACCGAGCGGCCCTGGTAGTCGACGCGATAGCCATAGGCCGGATTGCCATCGTCGTGCCAGACCGAGAAGGCGCGGACTTTCACGCCGCCGCGATCATAGATGTCGCCGTCCTTGATCTCGGTGACGGTGACGCCGAGGTTCTCGACCTTGTTGAAGGCATTGGCGCGATGGGCCACGTCGAACTGGTACATGGCGCGCATGCCCGCGATCATCGTCGCGGTGCCAGTCGGCCCCCAGACCTCCATCGGCCGGTCGCGTCCAAGCAGGAACCAGGGCGTCATCCACAGCGAAGGCAGGCCCTCGATGTGATCGTTGTGCAGATGGGTGAGGAAGACCTGGGTCACGTCGGTGACCTTGACGCGCGATTCGTAGAGTCGTTGCAGCACGCCGCGGCCTGCGTCGAACAACAGCTGCTGCCCACCCGCTTCGACCAAGGTGGCCACGCCCTGGCGATCGGGCGTCAGCTCCGGCCCGCCAGTGCCGAGCAGGATCACGCGGATCGTGCCGTCTTCAGTCGATTCGCCCTGTGCAGCGGGCAGGAGCGACAGCAGCAACAGCAGTGGAATGACTAGCTTCATCGATTGGCCATCAGATCAGCCACCGTAAGTTGCCGCGAACCGTGACTGCAGGTAGTCGTAGGCGAGGATCGGCGGATACTTCGCGGCACTGCCGGCCGGCACGCAGCTCGGGATCGCGCTGACCAGCGCCTCCGGATT
>NZ_CAISIQ010000136.1 GCF_903885465.1 uncultured Nevskia sp. | reverse complement strand
GCAGCTCACGGCCCGCCTGCAGACCGCGGAACAGGCCGACCGCCAGTGCGATCACCAGCAGCGGCACTGGCGAGACGTACAGCATTTGCGGCCAGTGGAACCAGTGCTCCATGAAATGCGGATTGAGAGATGGCGTGATCAGGCTGACCAGGATGATCAGCGTCAGTGTTGCGCCGCCAGCGGTGCGCGAGGCGCGGTGGGCGATCAAGTGCACCGAGCCTTCGCTTTTGTAGACCAGCCAGGTCGCGCCGAGCAGCGAATAGCCCACCAGCAGCGCGACGCCGGTGAGCAGGCTGAACGGGGTGAGCCAGTCCCACCAGCCACCCGCATAGGCACGGTTGGCGACCGGGATGCCCTGCACCAGCGCACCGAGCGCGATTCCCTGCATGAACGTGGCAGTGGCAGAGCCAGCGGCAAAGGCCCAGTCCCAGAGAAACTTCCGCTCCTGCGTCTTCCAGCGAAATTCGAAGGCGACGCCGCGGAACACCAGGGCCAGCAGCATTGCGATCACCGGCGCGTACAGCGCCGGCATGATCACCGAATAGGCCAGCGGAAAGACCGCGAACAGGCCGCCTCCGCCGAGCACCAGCCAGGTCTCGTTGCCGTCCCATACCGGCGCTACCGAGTTCATCACCTGGTCGCGCTCGGACTCGGTCCTGAATATTGGAAACAGGATGCCCACACCCAGATCAAAGCCGTCCAGCAGCACGTATCCGAGCACGGCGAAGGCGATGAGGCCGGCCCAGATCAGCGGCAGATCGAAGTTCATGCCCTGCCCGCCTTGTCGGCGACGGCGAGCACCGGCGCCGGCATGATGCCGGCCGCGCGTATCGGCTGATCCGGTGGCAGATCCGGCGTCGCGGTTTCGGGCGCCAGGCGCATCTGCCGCAGGATGTAGACCGTGCCGGCGCCGAACAGCAGGAAGTACACGACGATGAATGCGATCAGCGACGAGGCTACCGCCGGTGCCGCGATCGACGATACGGAGTCTGCCGTGGTGAGCAGGCCATACACGGTGTAGGGCTGGCGTCCGACCTCGGTGGTGATCCAGCCGGCCAACACCGCGACAAAGCCTGCGGGGCCCATCAGCAGCGCCGCGCGATGCAGCCGCGGTGACTGGTACAGGCGGCCACGCGCTCGCTGCAGCACGCTCCACAAGCCGATGCCGAGCATCGCCAGGCCGATCGCCACCATGATCCGAAAGCTCCAGAACACGATGGCGACCGGTGGACGCTCGGCTCTCGGCCATTCCTTGAGACCTTGCAGCGTGCCGTTGGTGTCGTGGGTGAGGATCAGACTGCCGAGCTTCGGAATCCCCAGCGCGTAGTCGATGCGCTCTTCGGCATCGTTGGGCAGGCCGAACAGGATCAGGGGTGCGCCGGCCTCGGTCTCGTAGTGCCCTTCCATGGCCGCGATCTTGCGCGGCTGATGCACCAGGGTATTGAGACCGTGCAGGTCACCCGCGACGATCTGCAGCGGCGCCACCAGGGCTGCCATCCACATCGCCATCGAGAACATCACGCGCGCGCCCTGCAACGGCTCCGGGCGGTCGCGGCTTCTGAGCAGGTGGTACGCGCCGACCGAGCCGACAACGAAGGCCGTGGTCAGGTAAGCGGCGAGCACCATGTGTGCCATGCGGTATGGGAACGAGGCGTTGAAGATCACCGCCCACCAGTCGGTGACGATGAACTGCCCCGCATCGTTGATCGCATAGCCTGCAGGCGTCTGCATCCAGCTGTTGACCGACAGGATCCAGAACGCCGACATGAAGGTCCCCAGCGCCACCATCAAGGTGGCGAAGAAGTGCAGTCCGGCGCCGACCCGCTTCAGGCCGAACAGCATGATCCCGAGGAAGCCCGCTTCCAGGAAGAATGCGGAAAGCACTTCGTAACCCATCAGCGGGCCAAGTACCGGGCCGGTCTTGTCGGCGAACACGCTCCAGTTGGTACCAAACTGGTAGCTCATGACGATGCCCGACACCACGCCCATGCCGAAGGCGATCGCGAAGATGTTCTTCCAGTAATCGAACAACGTGCGATAGACCGGCTTGCCGGTCTTCAGCCACAGGCCATTGAGCACCGCGAGATAGCTTGCCAGTCCGATCGAGAAGACCGGGAAGACGATATGGGCGCTGATGGTGAACGCGAACTGGATTCGCGCAAGCAAGGTTGCGTCGAGCTCATGCATGAATCGCTTGGTCCGGTGAGTCGTATGCCTGAATCACCTTGCGATCTGCAGGCGCGAATGTCTGTGCGTTGGGCAACAAGCTGCACCGGCAGGGACAGGAGACTTGCCGAATCTCTAGGTCCGCCGGTTTCGCAGCAGCTTCACCACTTCCAGCGCCGCAAGTGGAATGCCTCCCAGTGCAAGCAGCAGGAAATAGTCGTGCAGCGGCATCTCCGCAGTCTTGAGGAAGGACCCGAGCAGGTCGTTGTACTGGCTGCCGATCTGCAACCCAATGGTCAGTACCACCACCACCACCAGATTGATATTGGTCAGCAGCGAGATGCGCCAGACCGGTTCGGTTTCGCTGCGAGCACCGAAGGCGCGCAGCAGTTCTGCGAAGACCAGCACCGTGAATGCGTAGGTGCGCGCGGTTTCAGTCGATTCGGTGTCGAGCACGTAAAGATAGACCGCGAACGTCACGGCCGCAGTGAGCAGACCGGTGAACACCATGGTGCCGAGAAAGGCGCGGTTGGTGATGCGCTCGGTGCGCGGGCGCGGTTCGCGTTTCATCACCTCGGGGTCGATGGGATCGCTGGCCAGGCACAGCGCAGGCAGCCCATCGGTGACCAGATTGATCCACAGCAGATGGATCGGTAGCAGCGGCGCCGGCAGGCCGACGATCACGCAGACTGCCATCAGCAGCAGTTCGGCAGTGCTCCCCGCCAGCAGGTATTGCAGGGTTTTGCGGATGTTGTCGTAGATGCCGCGGCCTTCCTCCACCGCGGCGACGATGGTGGCGAAGTTGTCGTCGGTGATGATCATGTCCGCGGCCTGCTTGGTCACCTCGGTGCCGGCGCCGCCCATGGCGATGCCGATGTCGGCGCCCTTGATCGCCGGTGCGTCGTTGACGCCGTCGCCGGTCATCGCGACCACGTCGCCGGTCGCACGCAGTGCGCGAATGATCCGCAGCTTGTGCCCTGCGGTGACGCGTGCGTAGACGGCGAAGTCGCGTATCCGGGTCCGCAATTCCGCGTCTGCCATCTTGTCCAGCGCGACGCCCGTGACTGCCGTCAGCGCCGACCCGATTCCGAGTTCGGCGGCGATGGCCGTTGCCGTGCTCGGATGATCGCCGGTGATCATCACCACGCGGATGCCGGCGGCCTGGCAACGTGCAATCGCGTCCTTGGCCTCCACTCGGGGTGGGTCATACATGCCCGTGAGACCGACGAAGCTCATGCCCTGCTCCACCGAGTCGGCGGTGCGTTCGCTGCCCTTGTCGAGATCACGAGTCGCGGAACCGAGCACGCGCAAGGCCTGGCTCGCCATGGCCGAGGTCCTGGCAAGGATCTGTTCACGGTCCTCCGGGGTCAGTGGCCGGGTTCCGGCACCGGTGTAGAGCTGCGTGCAGCGTTCCAGCAACAATCCTGGTGCGCCGTTGACGTAGGCCCGCAGGCGGCCATCAGGCAGGCGACGGATCACCGAGCTGCGCTTGCGGTCCGAGTCGAATGGCAGTTCCTGCTGCATCGGCATTTCGTGTTCGATGCGCTGCCGGTCACCGCCGGCCTTGGCACCGGCGGCCAGCAAGGCCCCTTCGGTAGGATCGCCGATGGTTTTCCAGACACCGTCTTCCTCGATGAGATGCGCGTTGTTGCAGCCGAGCAGCACCGTCGCGAGTTCGAGCAATGCCGCCCGATGCGGCTCACCAGCCTGGATGCCTTCGAACAGCACCTCGCCCGCCGGCCCATAGCCGGCACCGCTGACTTCATAGCTGCAGCCCGCCACATGCAGCGCGCGTACCGTCATCTCGCCGACCGTCAGCGTGCCGGTCTTGTCGGTGCAGATGACGCTCGTCGAGCCCAGGGTTTCCACGGCAGCCAGCTTGCGTACCAGCGCGCCGCGGCGCGCCATGCGCAGCACGCCGATCGACAGCGCCACGGTCACCACGGCAGGCAGGCCCTCGGGCACCGCGGCCACGGCCAGGCTGATGGCAGTCATGATCAGTTCCTGCAGATCGACGCCTCGCAACAGGCCCAGCCCGAACAGCAGTGCCACGATACCCAGCGCTGCCCAGAGCAGAATCCGCCCCGTCGCGTCGAGCTTGCGTTGCAGCGGCGTGCCCTGGTCCGCATCGGCGTCTTCGATCAGACCGGCGATCTGCCCCAGTTCCGTCTGCATGGCGGTCGCGACGACCACGGCGCTGCCGGTGCCGGCGGCAACACTGGTGCCCATGAACAGCATGTTGTCGCGCTCACCGAGCGGTATATCCTCCGCTTCCAGTGGCGCGGTGCGCTTGGCTACGGCCTCCGATTCGCCGGTCAAGGCCGATTCGATGCACTGCAGTGAAGCCGCCTCGAGCAGGCGCGCATCGGCAGCGATCAGATCACCGGCTTCCAGTTCGAGAATGTCTCCGCGCACCACGGCCGATGCGGCAATCGACGCAAGATGGCCATCGCGCAGCACCTTGGCATGGGGCGCCGCCATCTTGCGCAGCGCTTCGATCGACTTGGCCGCATTGAACTCCTGGTAGAAGCCGATCGCGGCGTTGAGCACCACGATCGCGAAAATGGCGATGGCATCACCGGGATCGCCCAGCAGTGCGGAGACGAAGCCTGCGGCCAGCAGGATCCAGATCAACAGATCCTTGAACTGGTCCACCAGGATGCGCAGCGGATTGATACGCCGGCCTGCGCGGATCTCGTTGGCACCATCGGCGGCAAGACGCTTCACAGCTTCCGCCGACGACAGTCCGGCGTTCGTGGACCCGAGCTGCGAGAGCAGCTGTTCGGCGGGCTGGCGGTGCCAGTCGACACCAGCTGCGTCCTTTGCAACGACCGTGCGCGAAGCCGCCGTTACCCTCGTCATGCGGGCGGTCTGACCGCGACACGGGCGGACCAGATCTCCAACAGCCCTGTCGTCACCGTCAGGATCACCGGACCGACGATAAGCCCCGCCGCGCCGAACAGGATCAGTCCGCCGACCAGCGAGACGAAGGCCAGCACCGTGTGCAGCTTCAGGCGCTTGCCGACCAGGATAGGACGCAGCAGATTATCGATGGTGCCGACCACCAGCATTCCCCAGCCGATCAGGATCAGCGCCTTGCCCGGACTGCCTTCCAAGGCGAGGAAAACCGCGGCCGGCATCCAGACCACGAACGCCCCCAGCACCGGGACCACCGCCAGCAGGCTCATCACCAGGCCCCAGAGCAGCGGCGCTGGCAGGCCCAGCCACCAGAACATCAGGCCACCGAGCAGGCCCTGTACGGCGGCGACCGCAAGCGTGCCGTAGACCGTGGCGAGAATGGTGTCGTCGACCCGTAACAGCAGGCGGTTCATCTCCGCATCGTTGAGCGGAGACAAGTCGCGCAGTGCGAGCAGCGCGGCGCGGCGGTCCCGGAGCAGGAAGAACAGGAGATAAAAGGTCAGGCAGAAGCCGATCAGTTGATAGGCCGAACCGCGTACGAACGGACCGGCGGCGGCCGTCAGCTTGGAGGTCAGCGTCTCGACCACGCCGGGCAGGTCGACACGCTGTTCGACCCAGGCCACCAGCGGCGCCAGCCGTGGCTGTGCTTCGATCAAGCGCTGCCAGTCGCCGGACTGGGTCTCGGCCTGGATTCGCTGCGCACCCTTGGCGAACTGCACCACCAGTTGCTGCGCAACGAAACTGCCCGGCACCACGACGATCAGGCCGATCAGTGCGACGGACAACAACGCCGCCAGACCCGGATGCTTGATCACCCGCTCCAGCCTCTGTTGCAGCGGCGCGAACAGCACCGCGAGCGCCAGCGCCCAGGCCAGGGCCGGCAGGAACGGCGCCACCAAGCCATAGCAAAGCGCGATGCCGAAGGCGGTGACGGCCATCAGCACCAGCGTGCGGATGTGCTTGCGCGACTCCCAATCGTGGTCGACCGGTAAGGCATTCTGCGGTGTGCCTGCCGCGCCGGTGTCGACCGCAGGCTGCTCTGCCGAGTCCTTCATGCGAGAGGCGGCTTTCGAGATAAGGGATTCAAAGCTTCACTGCCAGCACATTGCAGGTGGTGCGGTCCAGGATCGCTTCTGCAGCAGTCCCCATCAGGAGGCGATCCATGAGCGTGTGGCGCATGGCACCAATCACCAGCACATCGTTGAAATTACGCCGGGTGAAGTCGGCCAGGGTTTCAGCCGGCAACCCGTGCAGAAAATGGCGCCGGTCGTGCGGAACATCATTGGCATCCGCCAGCGTGTTGAAGTTTTTCGTCTGCACAGGCAACAGCAGATCTCGCAGCCGTCCGATGGCGCCGAGTCCTGAACCCTGTGAGCCGAGCATGCCGCCGGGTCCGCAGAACGAGAACGCCAGATGCAGTTGCGCCGAGCACTCCCGCGCAAGATCGCGCGCAGCCTTGATGATCCGGTCGTTGAGATCGGCCTCCCCGGTCGGCGTGTGGCTGGCGTCGACAGCAGCGATCACCCGCCTGGGGGCGGCGTCCGTGCTGGAATGCACCAGCAGCAAGGGCACCGGACAGGTTCGCAACAGATGCCAGTCCAGCGGCTTCAGCAACACCCGTTGCAACAGGTTCTCGTGATGCACGTCCTTGATCACCAGGTCCGAACGGGAACTGGCGACGTGCGACAGGATTGCGTCCTGCACCGGGCTTGCCCATACGACCTCGGTGGTCACTCCGACATCTTCCACGCCAGCATCGGGACGCTCGTCGTTTAGCCAGCCGAGACGCTCATCGATCCATTGCTGT
>NZ_CAISIQ010000135.1 GCF_903885465.1 uncultured Nevskia sp. | reverse complement strand
GCACGTACAGGATGCCGGCGATCAGCAGCCAGTTGAGGCTTGAGACCAGCACCTGCAGCGTTGCGAAGCCAGCGCTGGGCAAGCTCAGCTCGCGGCCGCGTATCGTCCAGCTGCGCCGATTGGCGAACGCTGAAGCGCCGATGTAGAGAATCAGGGTCGCCAGCAGCGCGACGCCGGCGATGGTCAGACCCAACCTGCCGATCTCCCAGCCGGCTGGCGGCTTGACGAAGTTGAACGCGAAGGCAACGCCGGCGAGCAGGAAGTAGCCGGACCAGTTGGTGACCAGGCTCATGCCGACGACGCGCGTCACCTGTTCCGCATCGAGGCCGATCCGCGAATAGAGCCGGTAGCGGAAACCAATGCTGCCAACCCAGGAACCGAAATTCAGATTGAACGCGTAGCAGACGAAGGCGATCGCCATCGCCTTGGCTTTCGATACCTGCAGGCTCAGCGCCTTGCGTGCGAACAGATCGACGCAGGCATAGACCGCATAGCTGCCGATCGAGCACGCCGCAGCCAGCAGCAAGGTGGTGCGATCGATCTGCTGCACCGAGCGCCAGATCTTCGGCCAGTCCAGCGTGCGGCCGTAGCGGTAGATCAGGTAGGCAACGAGCAGGAAGAACGCAATCGCCAGCCCGCGCTTGAGCAGCGGGTAGTGATGTCGGGTCTGCGGCTGGGGTGGGTTGGTCTGCATCCCGGAGCCGGGGCAGTTTGCGTGCCCGTCAACAAGGATGCAGCACCGGCCGCAGGAACGAAACCTGCCGCTGCTGACAGTCGACTTGACCAGACCCGCCGCACCGCATGCCTGCAAACGTTCCCGAGCTGACTCTGATGACCCTGAACATCCACATGGGCTTCGCCCAGTTCAATCGTCGCTTCGTATTGCCGGAGCTGAAAGCGGCTGTGCATGCGGTGCATGCCGATATCGTGTTCCTGCAGGAAACGCTCGGCAGCCACGCGCGTCATGCCCTGCGTCATGCCGGCTGGCCGGCGGAGGAACAATCGAGCTTCATTGCCGACACCCTGTGGGGCAACGTCGCCTATGGCCGCAATGCGGTCTATGCCGATGGTCATCACGGCAATGCGGTGTTGTCGAAATTTCCGATCCTGCGCTGGGACAACCACGATATTTCCATTCTCGGCACCGAGCCGCGCGGCTTCCTGCATTGCGTACTCGCGGTGCCGCAAGGCGGCAAGCGGCCGCCACTGGAAGTGCATGCCATCTGCACGCATCTCGGCTTGCGAGAAGCGCATCGCCGCCAGCAGCTGGAACGCCTGTGCGCCTTCATTGCCGAACTGCCGCCGGAAGCACCTCTGATCGTCGGCGGCGATTTCAATGACTGGCGCCAGCGCGCCGGCCCGATGCTGGCGAAGGCCGGGCTGGTCGATGCCTTCGTTGCCACCGGCCAGCTCAGCCCGCGCAGCTTCCCGGTACGCGTGCCGCTGCTGCGCCTGGATCGCATCTACGTTCGCGGGGTCACCGTTGCCGCCGCCGAAGTGTTGTCGGCGCCGCCGTGGAAACACCTTTCCGATCACGCCGCACTGACCGCCACCTTGCAGCCATGAACGCTCCCGCACGTGCGACATCTTCCACGCGGCACTGGACCATCGGTAACCGGCTGCGCCTGCTCGAGAACGGCGAAGCGTTCTTTCCGCTGGTGTTCGAAGCGATCGCCCATGCGACGCAGGAAGTGCTGATCGAAACCTTCATCCTGTTCGAGGATCAGGTTGGCAACGAGCTTCAAGTGAAATTGATCGACGCCGCGAGACGCGGTGTGCATGTCGAACTGGTGGTCGATGGCTATGGCTCGGAGGAACTGACTCCGGCGTTCATCACTGCGATGACCGATGCCGGCGTCCGCTTCAAGCTGTTCGATCCGCAGCCGCGCAAGCTCGGTTTCCGCACCAACATCTTTCGCCGGCTGCATCGCAAGACCGTGGTCATCGATGGCAAGCAGGCGCTGATCGGCGGCATCAATCTGTCGGCCGAGCATCTGCGCACCTACGGGCCGGAATCGAAGCAGGACTATGCGGTGCTGGTCGAAGGTCCGGTGGTCGAACATATCCGCGCGCACTTCACCAAGAACAACGATGTGGCGACCAGCCCGCGCTGGCGCTGGCGATCCTGGCCGTCGCGGCAGCGCCAGGCCGAGACGGGTGATGACGGCAAGACCGGCGCGATGCTGGTGGTGCGCGACAACGATCGGCATCGTGACGACATCGAGCACGTCTATCGCATCGGCATCCGCAATGCGAAGCACGACATCATTCTGGCCAACGCCTACTTCCTGCCCAGCTACCGGCTCATGCGCGAATTCCGCCGTGCTGCCGAGCGTGGCGTGAAGGTGCGGCTGATCTTGCAAGGACGTCCGGACATGCCGATCGTGCGCTGGCTGGCGCGGGCGCTGGATGACGAACTGCTGCGCGCCGGCGCGCGGATCTTCGAGTATCGAGAACGCCCGTTGCACGCCAAGGTCGCGGTCATCGACGATGACTGGTCGACGGTGGGATCGAGCAATCTCGATCCGCTGAGCCTGTTCCTGAATCTGGAATCGAATCTGGTGATGCGCGATGCCGAGTTCGCGGCCACGCTGCGCGGCAATCTCGAAGGCCTGATCGAGCACAAGTGCGAGGAAGTGACGCTGCACAAGGCCCGTCTGCCGCCGATGCTGCGCCGGCTGATCAGCATCCTGGCCTATCACCTGCTGCGCCGGCTGCCGAGCCTGGCCAGCGGTGTGCCGGTGGGTTCTTCAAAGCCGGTGGTGGTGACGGATCAGGGTTTGCCGCCGTTGAGCGAGCATTCCTGAACCGAGGTTGAAACAAGTCAGGCCGGGCTCGCGCCCGGCCTGATCCCTGCTGATTCAGCGCGGCGTCGGCGTGTCGGTCTTGCCCGGGCCGTAATCGTGCGTGCTATCCGGCTCGCCGGTCTTCTTGCCACTCTGAGTGTTGCTGCTGCCCGGTGTCGTCGGCTTGCCTGCGGTACCGGGTTCCTCCGCCGGAGTGGCCATCGGCGTACCAGGCTTGGCGCCGCTCTGCGTGCCTTCGGTGCCGCTGCGCTTGTTCTTCTTCAATTTCATGTTCGACTTTTCGTCCGGCCCGCCGGGTGTCGGGCTGCCGTCGACCTTGCCGTTCGCAGTGCCGGTGCCGACGCCGCCAGTGGGTTTGCCGTCGCCCGGGCTTTGGGCATGCAGCTGCGTGGCACTGAGCAGCAGGACGGTTGTCGCGATGAGGGTTCTGACTTTCATGGTGGTTTCTCGCTCGATGATCTGTTGATGGAGGGGCCGGTGGGTTGATCTCCCACGCCGGCCTCGCACGAGCCATAGCGCCCAGACAACAGACATCACCAAGCTGCAGACCGATCCAGAGAGCGCAGCAGGCTCGTGGCGATCCATGGGCAAGCCGCGCGCCCGCGCCGACAGGTCTATCGCGGGCACGTTGGCTGCTGCTTGGTGTCGGAGATGAGTCCGGCTGCGGAGTACGCGCACTGCGTATTCGCCACCAGCGCGGATTTCTGTACCGGCGGCCTGTGCTTCGGCCCGCCACTTTTACCCTCTGGAGTAAATCCGACATGAATTACGTAACCACCGACGACAACACCCGACTTTTCTACAAGGACTGGGGCCGTGGCCGTCCGGTCATCCTGATGTCCGGCTGGCCACTGTCGTCCGACAGCTGGGACGATCAGGCCATGGACATCGCCGCGGCCGGCTTCCGGGTCATCGCCTATGACCGCCGTGGTTTCGGTCGCTCATCGCAGCCCTGGAGCGGCTACGACTACGACAGCCTGTCCGACGATCTCGCCGCCGTGATCAAGCACACCGAGGCCAAGGACGCGACCCTCGTCGGCTTCTCGATGGGCGGTGGCGAAGTGGCGCGTTACATGTCGCGCCATCAGGGCGCTTCGGTGGTGCAGGCCGCGCTGATCGCCTCGGTGGTGCCCTACATGATGAAGACCGAAGACAACCCGGAAGGTACCGAGCCGGCGGTGTTCGAAGAAATGGCCCAGGGCATGAAGAAGGACCGCGCCAACTTCTTCGCCAGCTTCGCCCGGGATTTCTACGGCGACGGCATGCTGACCCATCCGGTCAGCCAGGAAGTGCTGGACTGGACGCGCGGCATGGCCATGCAGGCCAGCCTGCGCGCGACGCTGGAATGCGCCAAGTCCTTCTCGAGCACCGATTTCCGCAAGGATCTGCCGTCGTTCAAGGTGCCGACCCTGATCATCCACGGCACCGCCGACAAGACCGTGCCGATCGACGGCTCCGCGCGCCCCGCGGCCCAGGCCATCGCCAATTCCACCTTGATCGAATACGACGGTGCGGCGCATGGCCTGTTCGCCACCCACAAGGAGCAGCTGAGCGCGGATCTGATCGATTTCCTGCGCAGCATCTAAAGCCACGCGAAACGGACCCGCAGGAGCAAGACCGATGAACTTATGGGCAGGCAAGTTTTCAGGAAAGGTTGCGCGCGGGTCCGTTGGCGCTGGCGAAGTGAGGCGTCAAGGCGTGTCCGGGGAGCAACAGCGGCCCGGGATCAATGATGGCTTGCGAGATCTGCTGGCGGCCTATCACCGCAGCGCGTCGATCGACGGCAGGAAGATGCTGATCTCGCAGATCTGTCTGGAACTGCGGGCGCGTCACCAGCAGAAGGAGCAGGTGTTCTATGTCAGCGTTCGGGAGGCCTTGAGCGCTGCTGAGCGGCGTTGAGGCCGATATTCACGTCGTCATTCCCGCCTGCGCGGGAAAGACAACAGGTTTCCGAGCGCCGAATCGAACAACTAACCGCGCAACAAACCCGGCCAGCGGGCATGACCGAAGAAGCCCATCGCCACCGCAGGAATCAGCAGCAGCACGGCAGCGATCAGGATCATTGGCAACGCGCTGGTGGCCTGTTCGATCTTGCCCGTCTCTACCGGATAGTTCGGTGCCGGCTGTACCGTCTGCACGAAGCTGGCCTTCTGGGAATGAGCCGGAGCTGAAGGCGCTGTGCCCTGGCAAGCAGTAGCCGAAGCATTTTCGTTTTCCGCGCAGGCTCGTCCCAGGGTCGCCGAGATTGGCGCGTCCAGCTGTCTCGAAACAGGTGCGTACATGGCGATCTCCGGCTGACAGGAATGTCGATTCCACATGCTGGTGTGAGGCTTCAACCTGAAAGAGCAAGCGGCGTTCCCGAACGGAATTCCGTCACTGCCGAGGCCTCGAGCTTGTGGCGCTTCCGTTCCCGGCTTGTAAAGAAAGCGCTAGCGCAGCTGCATTTCTTACCGTGAGCTACGGCGGCAAGCGGCCTCGCGAACCGTGAGAGACAGGCTGAAAAGCGCCACATCCATGGGGATTCCGCCGGGCACGCTGCTTGCTGGTTGCTGCCGTGTGAACGGGATCGCCGGTACGCAACGACGCGTTCCGGCTGCGCGGCGAAGCGCTCCTTCTGCTTCACCCCATTCTTAATACTTTCAATACAGGGAATGACCCATGACTGAAGCAACACTGACTGATACGCCGACCCTGCGCGCGCAGGCCCGCAAACATGTCGAGGATGGCGCCGTAACCGCCGGCTATGCCGCGGACCGCGAAACCGTACTGAAGCTTCTCAATGAAGCGCTGGCCACCGAACTGGTTTGCGTGCTGCGCTATCGCCGCCATCACTTCATGGCGCGCGGCATCAACTCGAAGAGCATCGCTGACGAGTTTCTCGTCCATTCGAACGAAGAGCAGGGCCACGCCGATCAGCTCGCCGAGCGCATCGTGCAGCTCGGCGGCGAGCCGGATTTCTCGCCGGATACCTTGACCAGCCGCAGCCATGCCGAGTACGTGGCCGGTGCTTCGCTGTCCGACATGATCCGAGAAAACCTGGTGGCCGAACGCATTGCCATCGACAGCTATCGCGAGCTGATCCAGTACCTCGACAAGGCTGATCCGACGACCGGCAAGCTGATCAAGGAAATCCTCGCCGTCGAAGAGCAGCACGCCGACGAGCTGGCGGATTTTCTGGTCGACGTTCCGGCCTGATCGAGCTCGATCGATGCGATCGCCAACGGCGCCCATTTCAGTGTCGGCAATGGAACTGCAGGCACTGAGAACGCTGGCCGAGGACCAACGCGCGCCGATCTCGGTCGACCTGGCCGGCGATCTGGAGCGCAAAGGTCTGGTGCTGCGCGGCTGGGATGGCATGCATGTGCTGACTTCGGAAGGCGAGGCTGCCTTGCTGGGTCTTGGCAGCTTGATAAAGCCGTAGGAAACAACGCGTGCCTCAGGAAGCACTCATCATTCCCGCGCAGGCGG
>NZ_CAISIQ010000134.1 GCF_903885465.1 uncultured Nevskia sp. | reverse complement strand
GCACTTCGCTGCCGATGCCGGTGTTGAAGGCCATCGGCACGAAGCCGAGGCTGGCGACCAGCGCGGTCATCAGCACCGGGCGCAAGCGGGTCAGTGCGCCTTCGGTGATCGCTTGGTCGATCGGCCGGCCGCGATCGATCAGCTCACGAATGAAGCTGACCATCACCAGCCCGTTCAGCACGGCGACGCCGGACAAGGCGATGAAGCCGACACCGGCCGAGATCGACAGCGGAATGCCGCGCAGCCACAGCGCCAGCACGCCACCGGTCAGCGCCAGCGGCACGCCGCTGAAGATCAGCGCCGCATCGCGCGCCGAGCCGAGTGCTGCGAACAGCAGCATCGCGATCAGGATCAAGGTCACCGGGACCACGACCGCCAGCCGCGCCGAGGCTGATTGCAGTTGCTCGAAGGTGCCGCCGTAGCGAATCCAGTAACCCGGCGGCGGCTGCACCCGGGCATCGACCGCCCGCTGCACTTCGGCGACGAAGCTGCCGAGATCGCGGCCGCGCACGTTCGCCGTGACCACGACTCTGCGCTTGCCGTCTTCGCGGTTGATCTGGTTGTAGCCGCTCAGCAGTTGCAAATCGGCGACTTCACCGAGCGGGACGAATCCTCCTTTTGGAAGCATCAGCGGCAGCCGCTTCAGCGCTTCCGGGTCAGCCCGCAGCGTTTCCGGCAGGCGGATCACCAGGTCTTCGCGACGATCGCCGTCATAGAGTTGGCCGGCGATGCTGCCGCCGGTGGCGGTCGCCACCAGCTCCTGCACGGTGCTGATGTCGAGCCCGAGCCGGGCCAGGGTTTCGCGCTTCGGCAGGATGGTCAGCACCGGCAGGCCGGTGGCCTGTTCGGCGCGGGCATCGGCGGCACCCGGCACCGCTTGCACGATCGCTTCGATCTGCTCGCCGAGCTTCACCAAGGTATCGAAGTCATCGCCGAACACCTTCACCGCCAGTTCGGCACGAACACCGGCGATCAGCTCGTTGAAGCGCATCTGGATCGGCTGGGTGAACTCATAGTTGTTGCCCGGCACGCGACGGACGATCGCTTCCAGTTCGGCCACTAGCCGGGCTTTCGACTTGCCTGGATCAGGCCATTCACTACGGGGCTTCAGCATGATGAAGTTGTCGGCGACCGATGGCGGCATCGCATCGGTGGCGACTTCCGCGGTACCGATCTTGGCGAACACGCGCTCGACTTCCGGCATGGTCATCACCGCTGCTTCGAGCTGCGCCTGCATCTGCACCGCCTGGCTCAGGCTGGTGCCGGGGATGCGCAGCGCGTGCATCGCGATATCGCCTTCGTCGAGGTTCGGCACGAACTCGGTGCCGAGCCGCGTCGCCAGCCAGCCGCAGCCGATCAGCAGCACCAGCGCCGCCGCGACCACCACGACGCGTGCTCGCAAAGCGGCCGCCAGCATGGGCGTGTAGACCTTGCGCGCGAGTCGCATCAACCAGACGTCACGCTCGGCCACCGGCTGGGTGAACAGCAAGGCAACGGCGGCCGGCACAAACGTGATCGACAGCAGCATCGCCGCGATCAGCGCCAGCACCACGGTGATCGCCATCGGGTGGAACATCTTTCCTTCGACGCCCTGCAAGGCAAAGATCGGCAGGTAGACGGCGGTGATGATGAACACGCCGAACAGCGCCGGACGGATTACTTCACGCGTCGCGTCGAAGACCAGCTTCAGGCGCTCGTCGAGGCTCAGCGTGCCTTTGCTTTCGGCCGCGTGCGACAGCCGCCGCAGGCAGTTCTCGACGATGATCACTGCGCCGTCGACGATCAGCCCGAAGTCCAGCGCGCCCAGGCTCATCAGGTTCGCCGAGACCTTGCCCTGAACCATGCCGCTCAGGGTCATCAGCATCGCCAGCGGAATCACCGCAGCGGTGAGCAGCGCGGCGCGCAGGTTGCCGAGCAGCAGCATCAGCACGACGACCACCAGCAGTGCGCCCTCGATCAGGTTCTTCTCGACCGTCGCCAGCGTCTTGTCGACCAGCGTCGTGCGGTCATAGACGGCGATGACGGTGATACCCGGCGGCAGGCTCGTCTTGATCTCATCCAGCTTGGCGGCGACTGCTTTCGACACCGTGCGGCTGTTCTCGCCAAGCAGCATGAACACCGTGCTCAGCACCACTTCATGGCCGTTCTGCGACGCCGCACCGCTGCGCAGTTCGCGGCCGGCCTGGACGCTGGCGATGTCGCGCACCCGCAGCGGCACGCCGTCCTGCACGTGGACGACGATGGCGCCGATATCTGCCATGTCGACCGCCTGGCCCGGCACCCGCACCAGCCATTGCTGGCCGTTCTGTTCGACGTAACCCGCGCCCCGGTTGGTGTTGTTGCCAGCCACCGCACGCTGCAGATCGCCGATCGTCAAACCGTAGGCGAGCAGCTTGGCGGGGTCGGGCGCGATCAGGGTTTCTTTCCGATAGCCGCCGATCGGGTTGACCTCGACGACGCCCGGCACTCTCAGCAACTGCGGGCGGATCACCCAGTCGTGCTCGGCACGCAGATCGGCCGGCGTGATCGGCGAGCCATCGGCTTTGGTTGCGCCCGGCACGGCATCGACGGTGAACATGAAAATCTCGCCCAAGCCGGTCGCCACCGGTCCCAGCTCCGGCGTCAGCCCGGCTGGCAGCTGGCTCTGAACGGCGTTGATCCGCTCGGCCACCTGGGCGCGAGCGAAGTAGATATCGGTGCCGTCCTCGAACACCGCCGTGACCTGGCTCAGGCCGTAGCGGGACAGCGAGCGCGTCGCCACCAGCTTCGGCAGCCCGGCCATCGCCGTCTCGATCGTGTAGCTGACCCGCTGCTCGGCCTCCAGCGGCGTGTAGCCGGGCGCCTCGGTGTTGACCATCACCTGGACATTGCTGATGTCCGGTACGGCATCGATCGGCAGCCGGGTGAAGCTCCACAGGCCGATGGCGATGATGACCAGACTGGCGAGCATCACCAGGCCGCGTCGTGCGATCGCCAGTTTCAGGATTTTCTCGATCATGGTTCTGGCCTCAGTGATCGTGAGCCGCGCCGGACTTCTCGATGTCGGCCTTGATCAGATAGCTGTTGCCGCTGACATAGATCGCACCGGGCTCGAGGCCATCGAGCACTTCCACCCACTTGCCATGACGACGGCCTAGCGCCAGCGGCCGCGCCTGGTACTGGTCACCGATCTGCTCGAAGACCACGCTGGCCTCACGGTACTGCTGCAGGCCGCTGGTCTTCACGGCGAGCGGCACGTCGATGCTGCCGACTTCGACGTCGGCAGTGACGAAAGTGCCGGGCGGAAATGCGCCGCTGCGGTTGTCGAGCACCACGCGGGCCGTGACCGCCTGATTGCCGCCGGCTTCGAGGCCGATGCGCGACACGCTGCCGGTGATCGCGTCGCCACCATCGGCCGCGCGCACGCGAACCACGGCACCGGGCCGCACGCGCGCGCGGTCCCGCGGAAACACCGACAGCTCGGCCCAGACCGAGGCCGGATCGGTGATCGTGAACAGCATTCGCTCACCGCTCTGCTCGCCGGGATTGGCATCGCGCGCAGTGATCACGCCGGCCATCGGCGCAGTCAGCGCCACCGGTTCGAGGCTCAGATTGCTTTCGATCACGGCCAGCGTTTCGCCGGCCTTGACGGTATCGCCGATCGAGCGCCGCACGCTCTTGATCAAGCCCGGAAAACGCGCTGCGACTTCGCGCTGATGCTCGGCATTGGTCGCGATCTGGCCGTACAGGATCAGCGTTTCGACAAGCTTCGCCGGGCCGGCGATTTCGGTCACCAATTTCGATGCGGCCGCGACGTCGGCGGGAATCCGTACCCGGTCGTCGTGGTCTTCGGCGGCCTGGTGCTGTTCGCTTTTGGCCTGAGTATCGGCAGCGGCTTCTGGGCTGTTGTTATCGCGGCCACAAGCAACAAGCAGCAAGGTCAGCAACAGGGACAACGTGAATATGTTTGCAGGCTTCATCGGGATTCTCATGGCGTGGTTCGCGCCGGCAGCAGGCCGGTCAGACGATCGATTTCGGTGGCGAAGCCCCAGCCGTCGGCAGCGGCCTGGATGCGCGCGCGGCGGGCTTCGAGGAATTCCTTCTGGGCGGCGATCAGTTCCTGGTAGCCGTAGCGGCCACGGCTATAGGCGTACTCGGTCTGGCGTAGCGCTTCGCTCATCTGCGGCAGCACGGCGCGGTCCAAGGTGTCGGCGGCGGTGCGTGCGTGCTTCAGCTCCTGGAACAGTTCGAACAGCTGGGTCAGGCCGCGCGTCTCGGCTGCCGTGCGCTGCACCGATACCTGTTCGGACAAGGCCCGCGCTTCGGCCACCGCGCCCTGGCTGGCATCGCGCACGCCGAGCGGGATCGACAGGCCGAAGACGCCAGCGAAGTCATTGCCGGACTGGTAGCGGCGCAGGCCGGCGGACACCTGCCAGGCCGGCTTGCGGCGCTGCTCGGCGAGCCGCAGCTCGGCATCGCGCACGCGCTGTTCAGCGATGAACCCCAGCAGCGCCGGATTGGCCTGCAGCCGCTCGGCCAGGGCTTCGAATGGCGCCAGCGCCGGCAGCACCATCAGATCGCCAAGGGCGATGCCGAACGCCGGTTCGCGATCGCCCCACAGCGAAGCGAGCTGACGGCGGCTGGTCAGCAGTTCGTGCTCGGCATGCTCGTGCTCCAGCTCGGCCCGCGCCAGTGCTGCCAGCGCGCGCGAGACTTCCGCCGATGGCACGGCGCCGGCCTTGACTCGTTTGCGCGACAGGTCGACGGTCTGCTGCGCCAGCTCGATCGCTTCGTGAGTGACCACCAGCTGCGCCTGATCGGACAGCACATGGCCGTAGCGACGCGCCGTTTCGGCCGCGGTGTCGACCAGCTTTTCGAGCTGCGTGGCGGCCAGCTTGTCGCGTCCGGCCGAGGCAAGCGCGATGCGGCTCTGGCGCGCGCCTCGCTCCAGCACCTGGCTGAGGCTGATGGTGAATTCGGCACTGTCGATGCCGCTGCGAGCACCGCTGCCGAGCGCGTCTTCAACGCTCAGATTCAGCAGCGGATTGGGCACCAGCGCGGCTTGCACGCTGCGGCCATCCTGGGCACGAAACTCGTAGCCGAAGGCAGCGAGGTCCGGGTTCTTTTCCAAGGCCTGGGCAACGGCTTGGACAAGCCGGATCGGCGGGCCTTCCAGAGGTGCTTCCGCTTCTGCAACAGCCACGACGGGAAGCAAAGACAGCACGCCGACGCAGAGCCGGCGAGCGAATGACAACCACATGGTTCATCTCCTTCTCAAAGCCGCAGCGCTTGGCGCCAGCGGCGTTCGATACCCAAGCCTTCAGCGGCCGGGCGCGTTCAGATCACGCGAAGGAGAAACGGGGTGGACCGCGCAGTGGCGGCCGTAAATGCAGCGGAGCTTGAGCGAGCCGGATGACCGGGCGGGCGGGGCGCAAGCCAATGCGCCGACCGAGCGGCAGCAGCAAGCTGACGGCGATCAGCAAGGCCAGTACCGGCAGATCGAGCGACGGCAGTTTGGTCACGCCGTCATCGGCTGCCGAGACTTCGACATCATGGTGATGCACGTCGTCGCTGATCAGATCGCCGCCCGCAGTCTCGACGTGATGCAGCCCGCCATCGACGAAGTGCAGCGCGCTCGGTGCTTCCGAACCATCGAAGCAGAGATGCTGATGAACGCCGCCCAGCCGCATCACCAATACGGCAATGCAGGCCAGAACCAGCAGGAAGGGGCGGGTGCTCATCACGGCGAAAGGGTAGCAGAGCCGAGCCTCGCTTCGAATGAAGGTCGATCGATGAAGCCTGCATGGCACTCAAGTTCCCGCCCGGCAGGCCGTTAGATGAAGCAGGCAAACGAAGGAACCGGCGATGGCCCACTACATGAATTCCGCGATGAACCAGTACCGCCAGACCGGCATCGCGGCGGCGACCGTCGAGACTGATCCGGTCAAGCTGATCGAGATGTTGCTCGGTGGCGCAATCGATCGTCTGGCGTATGCCCGTGGCGCGATGCTGCGTCAGGAACGCGAGGCCAAGCATCATTATCTGACCTCGGCGATGTCGATCATCGAGCATCTGCGGCTGGTGCTGGATGTCGATGCTGGCGGTGATATCGCTCGCAATCTGCGCCGCCTCTACGACTACATGCTCGGCCGTCTGCCGGCCGCGAACCTGGCTGACGATCCGGCGGCCGTTGATGAAGTGATCGGCCTGCTGCGCGAGATCAAGATCGGCTGGGACGTGATCACGGCGCGCGCCAGAGCACACTGATCGAGGTCCAAGGGCGTCAGCGATCCGTCGCCCGGCTGACGGGCGCAGGCCTTGCACGGAACCCTTCATGCCTGATCCGAACCCGATGACCGTCGCTGTCGGCGCCCCGCTCGGCGAGGCGCTCAGCTATGACGCTGCGATGCCGGTCAGCTGGGCGCCGCTGGCTGCGCTGCCGGGTGCGGTGCGTCTGGAGCAGTTCAACGAGGACAATCTGCGCGTGCTGGCGGCCGTCGCCTTGCTCGACGAGCAGCGCAGCATCAGTACCGCCGCCGATGAAAGCTCGCCGATCGATGCCGAGATCGCGCGGCTGAACCAGAAGCTGAATCTGGTCATCGATCTGCTTGGCTTTCTGGTCAACCAGAACGCGCCGGTGGCGGAAGCGCGCCGCGTGCGCCTGTCCTGGCAAGGCCTGGTGTTCAGCGGCGAACAGCCGCTTGGCGAGATCGGCCTCGTATCCCTGCGCCTGAACCGCAGCGTGCCACAGCCGCTGGTCTGGCCGGCGCGCATTGTCCATGTCGATGGCGATGAACGTCACGCTCGTTTCGAAGCGTTTGGCGATGCGCTGCAGACGGCGGTGGAGCGCCACGTCTTCCTGCGTCACCGTCGGGCGATTGCCGGACGGTTGCCGGTCCGGGGCCGGACGACTGCGAACTGAGCTTGCCGGTACAGCGCGGCGCTAGACTGCGGCCATCTTTCGTGCCGGATCACCCGTTTGCCATGCGACTCGTCCTCGCCGATTCCCAACCGCTGGTCCGAGCTGGCATCCGCAAGCTCTGCGAAGCGATTGCCGGCACCGAAGTGCTGGGCGAAACCGGTGATGGCCAGCAGTTGCTGGAACTGGTGGCCCGGCAGCAGCCGGATCTGGCGCTGATCGACCTGAGCTTGCCGACCATCAACGGCCTCGACGTGCTGCAGCAGATTCGTCGCCACTATCCGCAGACGATGGTGATGGTGCTGTCGGCACGCTCGGAGGCTTCGCAGGTGCGCGCGGCGCTGAAGGCCGGCGCCGTGGGCTATCTGTCCAAGCATGGCGAAGCGGTGGAACTGGAACTGGCGCTGAAGGCAGTGGCCAAGCGTCAGACCTACCTGAGCCCCAGCGTCTCGCACACCTTGGTCGGCGTCCGCAAATCGGCACGTGCCGAGGACAGCGTGACCCTGCCGCGTCGTCAGCAGCAGGTGCTGCAGATGATTGCCCGCGGCAAGTCGACCAAGGAAATCGCGCAGCTGATGGGCATCAGCACCAAGACCGTCGAAACCCACCGGGCGCGGATGATGGATGCGCTCGGTCTGTACGGCACCAATGCGCTGATGCGCTACGCGATCCGCACCGGTCTGGAAGGCGCGGAAAGCTGAGCTATGTGGGCCAGCCCACTCTGAAATCCCAGCCTCGCCCAAAGCTTGCATCCGGACCGGCGAGGGCAATTTCCGGACCAGTGGCGAATCCGCTGATCGGCTTTTGACACTTGTCAGGATTTTGCTGACATCCGGTCAGGAATAAACTGATTGGGCGATGCTGAACTTTGCTTGAGGATGGCTCCACGGAATCACTCAACGGAGCGCAACCATGAAGCCGGCCACCAGGATGGGCATGTCGCAGAACCTTGCGATGACTCCGCAACTGCTTCAGTCCATTCGCCTTTTGCAGCTTTCGGCGATCGAGCTGGAACAGGAAGTGGAAACCGCCCTGGAAGGCAATGTGCTGCTCGAGCGCCATGACGACGTCACCCCGACGACCGCCGGTGCCGAAGCGCCGTCTCCCGAGCTGGTCGACCGCACGCAGGCCAGCAGCGAGTCCACGGAAGTGGCGGTCAGCGGTTGCGATGAAGCCGCCGGTGATCGTGTCGATGCCGACTTCGACTGGTCGAGCGCCGAGTCCTGGTCCGGCGGCGAACCGACCGAAGACGGCGAGCCTATCGAAGCCCGCCGCGCCGCGGCGCCGATCGAGGACGCCCGGGTTGCCGCCCTCGAACAGCTGGAGCTGATCATCGAAAGCCGCCGCGACTGGCAGCTGGCGGTGGCGATCATCGAACACATCGACGACAACGGTTATCTGGAAACCGAACTGGCGATGATCCTCGCCGGCCTGCCGGCCGAATGGCAGGTGACGATGGACGAACTCGAATCTGCGCTGACCACCGTGCAGAGCGTCGAGCCCACCGGCTTCGCGGCCCGCGATCTGCGCGAATGCCTGCTGCTGCAGCTGGAAGCGATCAAGGCCGGCACGCCGGGCCGCAACCTGGCGGAAACGCTGGTGATGAACCATCTGGAGCGCGTCGCTGCCCGCGATTTCGGCAAGCTGCGCAGCGAACTCGGCGCCACCGAAACCCGCATGATCCAGGCGATGGATCTGATCCGCACGCTCGATCCGAAGCCGGGTGCCTCGCGCATCGAACCGGCGCAGGCGGTGGTGCCGGATCTGATCGTCAGCGGTGTCGCCGGTGCCTGGAAGATCGAACTGAATCCGGCCAGCCTGCCGAAGCTGCGCATCAACAGCACCTACGAGCGGATGATGGCCACTTCGGCCAGCGCCCATCGCGGTTTGAAAGATCAGATGCAGCAGGCGCGCTGGCTGGTTCGCGGCCTGGAAATGCGCCATGAAACCTTGCTGAAGACGGCCCGCGTGGTGTTCGAGCGGCAGCGCGATTTCCTGCGCCGTGGCGAGGAAGGCATGTTGCCGCTGACCCTGCGTGAAGTCGCCGACGCGATCGCCATGCACGAGTCCACCGTCTGCCGCGTGACCTCCAACAAGTTCGTCGCCACGCCCTGGGGCGTGTACTCGATGAAGGACTTTTTTCCGAGTCAGATTCAGGGCGCGGAGAGCGATACCTCGGGCATCGCGGTGCGGGCGATGATCCGCCGCATCGTCGATGGCGAGAAGCTGAGCGCACCGCTGTGCGATGGTGCCATCGCCGCTATCCTTGCCCGCGGCGGCGTGCTGATTGCCCGCCGGACGATCGCCAAGTACCGCGAAGCCATGAAAATTGCACCGGCCAAGGAACGCAGACGGATCGCGGTACCCGTTGCAGTCAGAATGGCGAGCTGATGCGGATCGTTGCTTGAACCGCGAGCCAAGGCCGCAGATGCGGCCCAGAGAATTCCGTGGGGAACCCATGAATACCGTTCGTACCTTGCTGGTCGATGACAACGAAGCGTTTCTGGTGCTGGCGCGCCACCTGTTGGCCACGGTGCCGGAAATCAGCGTCGTTGGCCTCGGCCATGACGGCTACGACGCCGTGCGTCTCGCTGAAGAACTGCGCCCCGATCTGATCCTGATGGACTTGTCGATGCCGGGCATGGGCGGCCTGCAGGCCACCCGGCTGATCAAGGCGCAGGACACGCCGCCGCGGATCCTGATCGCCAGTCACTACGACGATGCCGAGCACCGCGAGCACACCGCGCAGGCCGGTGCCGACGGCTTCATTTCCAAGCACGATTACGAGCACCGCATCGCCGAATACGTGCGCGCCAACATGGCGGCATCGGTACAGGAGGGCGGCGCGCATGGCTGAATCCCGCGTGCTGGTGATCGACGGTGACGAGCAGAGCTCGGCCACACTCGCCTCGATCCTGCAGTTCATCGATTTCGTGCCGGTCTGCGTGCCCAGTGCAGCTGCGCTGAAGCTGGCCGATCGCAAGCCCCAGGAATGGCTGGCGGTGATCGTCGGCCAGGAAGCCGATCCGGCGGCGCTCGGTCGCTTTGTCGAATGGTTGAAGCGTGACCGTCACCATCCGCCGCTGCTGGTGTCACCGCAGCGCCAGGAAGCGATCTGCGAGCAATTCAGTCTCGATCGCAGTGCCTGCTTCGCACTCGAACAGCCGGTGCGCTACGCCCAGCTGAATGATCTGCTGCGCCGTGCCGGTCTGGTGCGGATGGATCAGGAAGCGGCGGCCACGCGTCTAGTTGGCCCGACCGGCAATTCGGCACCGATCCGCAAGGTGCGGCGCATGGTCGAACAGGTGGCCGGCCACGACACTACCGTGCTGGTCACCGGCGAATCCGGCACCGGCAAGGAAGTGGTGGCTCGCGCGGTGCACGAGCAATCGGCGCGTCGCGACAAGCCGTTCGTCGCGGTCAACTGCGGGGCGATCCCGAGCGAGCTGCTGGAATCGGAACTGTTCGGCCACGAGAAGGGCGCTTTCACCGGCGCGATCACTTCGCGCAAGGGCCGCTTCGAGATGGCCGATGGCGGCACGCTGTTCCTCGACGAAATCGGCGACATGACCTTGCCGATGCAGGTCAAGATCCTGCGCGTATTGCAGGAGCGCACCTACGAACGCGTCGGTTCCAATCGCAGCATGCGCTGCGAAGTGCGGATCATCGCTGCGACCCATCGCAACCTTGAAGAGAACATCATCAAGGGTACGTTCCGCGAAGATCTGTTCTATCGCCTGAACGTGTTCCCGATCGAGATGCCGGCGCTGCGTGAGCGCCTTGAAGATCTGCCGCTGCTGATCGATGACCTGATCGACTCCATGCGTCGCAATGGTCATGGTTCGGTCAGGCTGTCGCCCGATGCCGTGCACGCGCTGCGCGCCTATCACTGGCCGGGCAATGTTCGCGAACTGTCGAACCTGATCGAGCGTCTGGCCGTGCTGCATCCACATTCGATGGTCGGCATCGCCGAACTGCCGACCCGCTATCGCCAGAACGTGGCGCTGCCGGTGATGCCCGTGACGCCAGTGCCCGCGGTGGCCGATGAAGAACACGAGCCGATTGCTGTCAATGCGCGGAGCCAGTCCAGCGGCTCGGGACTGGGCTCGTCCGGCTTCACGGCGATCAGCAGCCTGCCGCCGCTGTCCTCGGCCTCGAGCACCTACTTCCCGTCGGCATCGACACAGTTGCCGCCAGATGGCGTCAACCTGAAGGACCACATCGAAACCATCGAGCTGGCCCTGATCAAGCAGGCGCTGACGCAGTCCTCCGGCGTGGTCGCCCATGCTGCGAAGCTGCTCAACACGCGACGCACGACGCTGGTCGAGAAGCTGCGCAAGTACGGCCTGCAGCGCGACGACGCCGACCTCGAAGCCTAGGGCTGTCGCCCCCGAAACCTAGAAACGTCATCCCCGCGCAGGCGG
>NZ_CAISIQ010000133.1 GCF_903885465.1 uncultured Nevskia sp. | reverse complement strand
TCGTCGACGATCAGGATGTGGGCCAAGAAAGCAGAACTGGTCATGCCGGTACTGTCTGGCCCACACCGCCAGCACGCAAGCGATGGCCCCTGTCTTTCGCCTGCCTTTACCGATCTTAACGAGCGCGCAACGCTTCGCCATGGCCATCAGGCGTTCAATGCTCGGGCAGATCAAGGCCATCACGGCCTCCCCCCAGCAACAACATCCCAGCAACACAGGAGCACCCAGATGAATCTCAAGACCCATCTCACCTCGAAGAAATCCGCGCTCGCCGCTGCGCTGTGCGCCGGCCTGATGATCGCCGCGCCGCAGTTCGCCAATGCCCAGCCGCCGGCTCCGGATGCAGCAGCGGGTGCTGATCGCCCGGATCGCCCGCCGCACGAGAAAGGCCGTGACGGTGGCCCGCGTCATGGCGGCGGCGGGCCGTTCATGCATGAGCTGAAGTCGCTGGATCTCAGCGACGCGCAGCGCAGCAGTGTCCGCGACGCGATCAAGGCGCAGTGGCAGTCGGCGCGTGACGAGCGTGTGGCGGCGCGTCAGCTGCATCGCAACGTCGAGATCGCCACGCCGGACAGCCCCGGCTACAGCGGCCTGGTCAACCAGCTTGCCGACGCCCAGGCCAATGAAGCGCGTGACCGCGTGCAGAAGCAGGCGGCGCTGAAGTCGCAGATCTTCGCGATGCTGACGCCGGCGCAGAAGTCCGCACTGACCGAGAAGCTGAAGAACCTGCCGGAACCGCCGGCCCGTCCGGAAAAGACCGGCTTCCGCGGTCGCTGAAGCTGCTGCTGCAAAAAAGCCCCGGCAGTGATGCCGGGGCTTTTTCATGGGCGACGTTCAGGGCTGGTGCGTCAGCTCTGGCGCCAGCTCTGGTGGTACTCGGCCCATTCGACCGCCGTCGCCGCATCGCCGACATCGAAGGCTTCGCGAGCATCGATCATCACCGCGTACTCGTCGGTCATCGGTTTCGGCTGCACATGCATCCGGCTCAGCGCCTTCGGATGCGGGCCGTGGGTGAAGCCGGCCGGGTGCAGGGTGACCATGCCCGGATGAATGTGATCACGGCTGAAGAAGTCGCCCGAGTGATAGAAGATCACTTCGTCGAAATCATCGTTCGAGTGGAAGAACGGCACCTTGATCGCGCCGGGATCGGTCTCGAACGGACGCGGCGCGAAGGTGCAGACGACGAAGCCGGGCGCAACGAAGGTGGTGTGCGCACTCGGCGGCAAGTGATAGCGATGCGAACTGAGCGGCCGGATATCGCGGACATTGATCCGCACCGGATGCAAGGAACCGTGCCAGCCCAGCGCATCGAGCGGGTTGTAGGGATAGGTGACTGTCGACAGCTGATTGCGGCGCTTGATCACCACGCGACTATCGCCGGCCTGCGCAGCTTGCGACTTGAAGGCCTCATCGATGCGCGGAAGATCGAGCATCGCCGGATCGAAGATCGCCTGCTCGCCGACCAGGCCCTTGTCCGGCAACTGATAGCTGCCGTTGCTGGCTTCGATCAGCAGCAGCTGCAGGGCCTCCAGCACCTCAAGGCGCCACATGGTGCCGCGCGGCAGCAGCACGTAGTCACCGGCTTCGATACTCAGATGGCCGTAGTCGCAGTAGAGATCGCCGCGCCCGGCGTGGATGAACAGCAGCTCGTCGCCATCGGCGTTGCGCGCCAGGTGATCCATGTTCGTGGCCAGCCGCCAGAAGCGCAGACGGCAGTGTGCGTTGTGCAGCAGCGTGCTCGCTGCCCAAGGGCTGCCACCATCGGCCGGAAGCTGCATGCAGTCGAAAGCCCGCGGCCGCAGCGGGCCTTCCCAGCTGGTCCAGCCGGTCGGCGGACGCGGATGAATCATCTGCGTCGCCGGGCCGAAGAAGCCGTCCTTGCCGATCTCTCGCTCCACCGTGCCCGGCGGCAGATCGGCATGCGCCTGGCGCGAGGCCAGACCTTCGACATGCGGAATGTGGATCCATTTGCGGCTCATCAATCTTTCCCCGAAGCCTGACGCATCAAGATTTGCGCGTATTCCGGCGCGGTGGGCTCGTGCATGAAGAAGACACTGAGGTCGCACCAACTGGTTGCGGTAAGCCGTTCGGCCCAGCGCTGCAGATCTGCTTCGGAATAGTGCTCAAGGCGCAGACGCAGATAGCCCCAGGGCGCGGTTTCAACCAGTGGTGGCGGGGCATTGTCTTCCCGCTCCGACCATACCAGCGCTGCCTGCACGCTTCTCAGCGCCGTATACGTCTCATCGCAGAACCAGCTGTCGTTGCGGAACTCGAACGCGGCGCGATGATCCTCCGGCAGCAAGCTCAGAAATTCCTTCAGCAGCGGCAAGTCCTTCTTCAGGTAAGGCGGCAGCTGGAACAGCACCGCGCCGCGCTTGGTCCCGAGTGCGGCGAGCCGTTCATAGAGCACCGCCAGCGGCTCGGCCGATAGCTCCGCCTTGAGCTTGGCCTTGTGGGTGATCTCGGCCGGCGCCTTGATCGCGAAGCGGAACGTCGCCGGCGTGACCTCCCGCCATTTCTCCAGGCTCGCGGTCTTCGGCATGGCGTAGTAGCTGCTGTTGATCTCGACCGTCGGCAAACGCTCGCCGTAGAACTGCAGCATCGCATCGGCTTTGATCTTCTCGGGATAGAAACTGCCCTTCCATTCCTTGAAGGAAAAGCCACTCGCCCCGGCCCGGATCTTCTGCACTTTCATGGTCGCCCTCTCGATTGCCTGCCGTTGAGGAGTCGTGGTCTACCAGAGCCGTTGCCGCGATCCCACTAGGCTGCTTCACTCTTCAGCACGCCGCGCCGAACCTGATCTTCCTCGATCGACTCGAACAGCGCCTTGAAGTTGCCTTCGCCGAAGCCTTCGTTGCCCTTGCGCTGGATGATTTCGAAGAAGATCGGTCCGATCACCGTCGAAGTGAAGATCTGCAGCAGGATGCCTTCCACCGGCGCGCCATCGATGAGGATCTTCAGCTTCTGCAGCCGGGCCAGGTTCTCGCCGTGGTTCGGCACCCTTGTATCGGTCTTGTCGTAGTAGGTGTCCGGCGTGTGCATGAACACGACACCGCGCGCGCGCAGCGCTTCGACGGTTGAGTAGATGTCATCGGTGGCCAGCGCCAGATGCTGGATGCCTTCGCCGCGGTAGTCGCGGATGAACTCGGCGATCTGCGATTTCTCGTCGGCGCTTTCGTTGATCGGGATCCGCAGCTTGCCGCAGGGGCTGGTCATCGCCCGCGACACCAGGCCGGTCAGCTTGCCTTCGATATCGAAATAGCGGATTTCGCGGAAGTTGGCGATGCGGGTGTAGAAGCTCGACCAGACGTCCATGTTGCCTTTGGCAACGTTGTGGGTCAGATGGTCGAGCGTCGTCAGGCCGACGCCTTTCGGCTGCTGATCGGCGCCGGCAATGGGGACGAAATCGACGTCGTAGATCGAGCGCTCGCCATAGCGGTCGATGAAATAGAGAACGCTGTTGCCGATGCCGTAGACCGCCGGCAGGTTCAGCTCCATGTAGCCCGGCTTGGTATCGAACGGCACCGCGCCCTGGGCCACGGCATGACGGAACGCGGCCGGCGCATCCTTCACTCGCCAGCCCATCGCACAGGCGCTGGGGCCGTGGGCGATCGCGAACTGCGCGAAGTGCGTGTACGGCGTGCCGTTGACCAGGAAGTGGATGTCGCCCTGCTTGAACAGGGTCACGTCCTTCGAACGATGCCGGGCCACGGCGGTGAAGCCGAGCAGCTCGAACAGCGTGTGCAGCTGGGCAACGCCGGCCGGCGTCGGCGCGGTGAATTCGACGAACTCGAAGCCGTCGGTCTGCAGCGGGTTGGTCTGATCGTTCATCGGTAGCTCCAAAGGTCAGGCCGCCAGCGATTTCGGCGGAAACAGCGGCGCATGCAGGCCGAGGCGACGAGCATCGGCGACCGCGGCGAGCAGATCGGCCTGACTCAGCTCGTGCAGCTGGCGAAACGAGTCGAGCACGTAGTACAGCGGCTGCAGCACGTCGATGCGATACGGCGTGCGCAACACCTCGATCAGCGAAAAGGGACGGTGCTGCGGTGCGGGGCCCAATGCATACGCGGTTTCACCGGGTGAGGACAGGATGCCGCCGCCGTAGATGCTGAGTGATTCATCCGGCTTGCGAGCCAGGCCGAACTCGACGGTAAACCAGTAAAGCCGCGCCAGAAACGCGCGATCTTCCTTGCTCGCCGCCAGCCCGATTTCGCCATAGCGCTGGGTGAACGCGGCGAACCAGGGATTGGTCAGCAGCGGCGTGTGGCCGAAAAGCTCGTGGAAGATGTCGGGTTCCTGCAGGTAGTCCAGATGCTCGCGGCGGCGGATGAAGGTGGCGGCCGGGAAGCGCTTGGCAGCCAGCAGCGCGAAAAACTCCGAGAACGGGATCAGCGCCGGCACCGCGGCCACTTGCCAGCCGGTCTCGCGCTGCAGCCGAGCCGACACCTCCGACAGCTGCGGTACGCGGTGTTGGGGCAGCTGCAGCAGATCCAGTCCGTGCAGGAATTCCGGGCAGGCGACGTCTGCGATCGCAGCCTGCTGACGCGCATACAACTCGGCCCAGATCGCGTGCTCGGCCTTCGAGTAGGCCACGACGCCGCGCGCGTCGGGCGGGCGCGAA
Organism: uncultured Nevskia sp.; assembly: GCF_903885465.1. Classification (GTDB taxonomy): domain Bacteria; phylum Pseudomonadota; class Gammaproteobacteria; order Nevskiales; family Nevskiaceae; genus Nevskia. Next base: position 1,483 of record NZ_CAISIQ010000133.1, on the reverse strand, counting down.
ACATAGCTGGAATTCGACGACGAACGCTGGGCCATGACGGCCTCCGGGAGACGTGATGCAAGATAGCCAGCGTAGCGCGGCAGCCGCGGCGTTTTGCTGCGAAGTCGTGCGTGTGCGCTAGGATTCACGCATCGATTCACCGCTAATCACCTGAATTTCGGAGAAATCATGCGCGCCGAGCTGGACCGTACCGATCTCCGCATGCTCGACGAGCTGCAGCGCAACGGCCGCATTGCCGTGGTCGAGCTGGCCGACAAGGTGGCGCTGTCGCCAACCGCCTGCCAGCGGCGGCTGAAGAAGCTGGAGGATTCCGGCGTCATCGGCCGTTACACCGCCGTGCTCGATCCGACGGCGCTCGGTCTGGGCATCGAGGCTTTCGTCCGCGTCGCCATCGAACGGCAATCGAAGGACGCGACCCAAGCTTTCGAAGCGGCGATCCGCGCCCGGCCCGAAGTGCGCGCCTGCTACGTGATGACTGGCGATCTCGACTTCCTGCTGCATGTGCAGGTGGCCGATCTCGCCGCCTTCGCCGAGTTCTCGATGCGGGTGCTGATCGGCCTGCCCGGCGTCAAGGACGTGCGCTCGTCACTGGTGCTGGAAGCGATCAAGCGCGACGAGGGGCTCGCGCTAGGCATTTGAAAGGCGGGCCTCACGCAAAGACGCAAAGACGCAAAGACGCGGAGGAAAAGCCCAGCAAAAACTTTTCGATAAAGCTTTTGCTGTTCCTTAGCGTCTTTGCGTCTTGGCGTGAGATCAGCTTTTACGGACTACAGCCGCGCCATCCGATCCGCCGCATCGATGAGCCGCGACAGCGTGCCGTTCTCGCTCGCCGCATGGCCGGCGTCGGCGACTACCTGCAGATCGGCTTCCGGCCAGGCGCGGTGCAGGTCCCAGGCGGATTTCATCGGGCAGACGACGTCGTAGCGGCCCTGGACGATGACGCCGGGGATGTTCTTCAGCTTCGCCGCGTCTTCCAGCAACTGGTTCGGGCGCAGGAATCCGCCGTTGACGAAGTAATGGCATTCGATGCGGGCGAAGGCTTCGGCGAAATCATCGCCGCCGTAGCGGGCGACCATGTCGGTGCTCGGGATCAGCTTCGAAGTCGCACCTTCCCAGATGCTCCAGCTGCGCGCGGCATCGCGGCGCACTTCCGGGTTTTCGCTGGTCAGGCGGCGGTGATAGGCGCTGACCAGATCGCCGCGCTCGGACACCGGAATCGGCGCGATGTAATGCTCCCAGGCATCCGGATAGATCCAGTTGCAGCCTTCCTGGTAGAACCAGCTGATCTCCTCTGGGCGGATCAGGAAGATGCCGCGCAGGATCAGGCCGAGCGTCCGCTGCGGATGCGTTTCGCCGTAAGCCAGCGCCAGGGTCGAGCCCCAGGAGCCGCCGAACACCACCCAGGCGTCGATGCCGAGTTTCTCGCGGATGGTGTCCATGTCGGCCACCAGCTCCCAGGTGGTGTTCTCGCGCAGTTCGGCAT